>CAYQXW010000206.1:0-2967 GCA_964421615.1 uncultured Planctomycetales bacterium | reverse complement strand
CTATCGCATGCCCGTTTATTTTAACATCCTCTTGTTTAATAGTTAATTTTTCACCAGCTGCAACTTTAATCTGCTCTTTTATTAGATCTACACCTGTAATCATTTCCGTAACCGGATGTTCAACCTGAATTCTTGTATTCATCTCCATAAAATAAAAATTATCATTTTTATCTAACAAAAATTCCATAGTCCCAACACCAACATAATTAACAGATTTAGCTGCTTTTACCGCTAATTCTCCTAAACGTTTTCTAAGTTTACTATCAACAACAGGAGAAGGAGCTTCTTCTAATAACTTTTGATGACGTCTTTGAATACTACAATCTCTTTCAAACAAATGTATGCAATTTCCATGCTG
The DNA here is from genome assembly GCA_964421615.1 of uncultured Planctomycetales bacterium. Taxonomy (GTDB): domain Bacteria; phylum Omnitrophota; class Gorgyraeia; order Gygaellales; family Profunditerraquicolaceae; genus CAYQXW01. Next base: position 2,609 of record CAYQXW010000206.1, on the reverse strand, counting down.
ATCAGCTAAAAGTTGTATTTCAACATGACGAGGTTTCTCTACATATCTTTCTATATAAACACTAGAATTACCAAAATTAGCTTCTGCTTCAGCTTGGGCAGTCATATAACTACTTACCAAACTCACATCATTATGGCAAATACGCATACCTTTACCACCACCGCCGGCAGCTGCTTTAATAATAATAGGATATCCTATTTGCTTAGCTACTTTTAAAGCATCTTCTTTAGTTTTAATTGTCCCTACACTACCAGGAACTAAAGGCAATCCCATTTTCTGTACACTATTTTTAGCTGCCATTTTATCGCCCATCAAACGAATATTTTCAGGAGTAGGCCCGATAAATTTAATATGGCAAGATTCACACACTTCAGCAAAATGTGCATTTTCAGACAAAAATCCATATCCTGGATGAATTGCTTCTACATCTGTAATTTCTGCAGCACTTATTATCGCAGGAATGTTTAAATAACTTTTAGCACTCTGTGCCTGTCCAATACAGATAGCTTCATCTGCAAAACGAACATGTAAAGAATTTCTATCCGCTTCTGAATAAACAGCAACTGTACGAATACCTAACTCTCTACAAGCTCTAATTATTCTTAAAGCTATTTCACCACGATTCGCAATTAAAATTTTTGAGAACATAATTTTTATTTTTTTAGACTGGCTCGATTATAAACATTGGCTGACCATATTCCACTGGTTCAGCATTATCTACAGCAATTTCTACAACTTTACCTTTAATTTCTGCTTTAATCTCATTCATTAATTTCATCGCTTCAATAATACAAACCACTTGTCCAACCTCAACCATTTGCCCAACTTCTGCATATGGAGGAGCTTCTGGAGAAGGAGCTCGATAAAAAGTCCCAACCATTGGAGCTTTAATTTCTAATCTTTTAGCAGAAGATTTTTCAACAGCTGGAGCAGAAACTACCTGTTGTCTTTGTTCTACAACTGGTACGCTTTGTTTTTCAATAATAATTGGAGCATTTACACCTTCATGTCCACCAGATGTTTTCTTTAATCTTATACGCATCCCCTCTTTTTCAATCTCCAGCTCAACTAAGCTGTTTTCATTCATGAGGTTTACCATCTCTTTAATTTCTTTAATATTCACTATTACAGCCTCCTTCTTGGTGCCAAACGTCAAGGCAAGTTATGTATTAGATCTTTCAACATACTCACCAGTACGAGTATCTACTTTTATCTTATCCCCTTGATCAACAAATAAAGGAACTTGAACTGTAGCACCTGTTGATATTTTTGCAGGTTTAGTTCCACTTTTAGCAGTATCACCTTTAATACCAGGTTCTGTATGCACTATTTCATAAACTATAAAATTAGGCAAATTGACTGTTAAAACAACATCATTATAAGAAAGTGCGATAACATCTAAGTTATCTTTCAAAAAACCAATCTTATCCTTTAAAACATCCTTAGCAATAGCTTTTTCTTCATAATTTTCATTATCCATAAAAAAATAAAGATCACCATTATTATATAAATATTGAAGTTTTAATTCTTCAATGTAAGCTTCCTCAATTTTTTCGTCACCACGAAAAGTTCTATCTAAAATATTACCAGTACGTATATTACGTAATTTACATCTAGTAAATGCAGAACCTTTTCCAGGCTTAACAAATTCTGAATCAATAATTACCCATGCTTCGTTATCTAAATCAATTGTAATCCCATTTTTTAAATCATTTATCGAGAGAGCCACTTATCACCTCACATCCTTTCTGTGTTACTAAAACTAAATCTTCTATCCTTATCCCAAATTTTCCAGGTAAATATATCGCAGGTTCTACAGTAAATACCATACCTGGTTCTAACTTAACCTGCATAGATTTCGATAAAGTTGGCGCTTCATGAACTTCAAGCCCAATACCATGTCCTAAACTATGTAGGAAAAATTTTCCGTACCCTTGTTTATCAATAAAATCCCTAGCTGCAAAATCAACTTTTCCAACTTCAACATCTGCCTTTATAGACTCAATTGCTTTTTTTTGAGCTGAAAGAACAATTTCATAAATCTTTCTGGCAAGGGTGTTTATTTTACCTGAGAAAAAAACCCTTGTCAAGTCAGATTTGTATCCTAAATAATCAACTCCCATATCTACTAAAACGATTTCATTTGATTTTACTTTTTTATGCGAAGACAAGTGATGCGGATAACAAGAATTTCTTCCAGAGGCGACAATAACATCGAAACTTGTGTCAGTTGCCCCATGATAACGTATAAATTTTTCAATTTCTCCAACAATTTGGAGCTCCGTAATCCCAGGCTTTATAATACTATTTAGATATTTAAAAGTATCTACTGTTATTTGAGTAGCTTTTTTTATTTTTAAAACTTCTTCTTTTGATTTTATTTGCCTCAAACTATCTATAATATTTGACTTTAATAAAGCTAAATTAACATTATTCCCTAAACTCACCTTTAATTTCTCATAAAATGAATATAAAAATCCTCTACCATCAAATAAAAATTTTTTTATTTTTTTAGACTTAACTATTTCAGAAATAGAATTAACCAACGACTCTTTAATCAAAAAAGGCTCAACAAACTTCAATTTATCTTTTATTTCTTGAATATATCT
>CAYQXW010000205.1:0-3052 GCA_964421615.1 uncultured Planctomycetales bacterium | reverse complement strand
TTACCTAGTCATATTAGAGCAGATGATTTAGTTAGTAGTGGCGTTATTGGTTTAATTGATGCAATTGAAAAATTTGATGATACTCGGAAAAATCTTTTTAGAACTTATGCATTTACAAGAATTCGTGGTGCGGTATTAGATGAGCTGCGTAAATTTGATTGGGCTCCAAGAAATTTACGACGAAGGGCAAGAGAGATTAAAAAAGTTAGATCTCAGCTCGAGCAAAAACTTAAAAGAAGGCCTTCTGAAGATGAGATAGCAAGTGCGATGAAAATTAGTAAGGCAGAACTTTCTCATTTAGATAGAGAAATTAATTCTACAGTTTTATTATCTTTAGAAGAAGTTTTAATGGATTTTGATGATCAAAAGGGGCTTAATAGAATTGATTTAATTGAAGATAAACGTGCGTTAAGTCCTAAGTTTTTATATGAAGATAAAGAAAAAATAGAACTTTTGGCCACACATATAGAGAGGTTACCTGAAAAGGAAAGATTAGTAGTAACTCTTTATTATTATGAAGAGCTGAATTTAAAAGAAATAGGACAAATATTAAAGATTTCGGAATCACGCGTTTCTCAGCTACATGCTCAGGCGATGAGCAATATGCGTAAGACAATTGAAAAAATGTTAAAATCAACTGGAGATGAGCCGGAATCTTTGCTAAAAGCAGAGGTTTAACATGGATGATTCACTAAATCTGTCAAGAATAGTACAAACTACTAATTCTATTCCAGAATCCAAAGCGGTAAACCCTGATTCAAGAAGGTTTTTGTATCAAAAGAATTCAAAGAAAAGTAAAAAACAAAATGAAAAAGTTGATGAAAATTTGAATTCTAATTCAGAAATCGAAATTTATGATCAGGGAGAGAAAAAGAAAAAAGTTGGTGATAATAGACGGAAAATTGATTTTCAGGTTTAAATGGAAAGTTTAATTATTTTAAACTCTATTGTAGGTGCTTTTGTTATAACTTTTTTGATGTGGTTGTTCCTAATAAAAAGAAATAAACAGATTAGTAAGCAAGAACAGCAGAATATTGAAAATTTATCTAAAAGTATAGATGAGTTAGCAGATAGTTTTAGTAAAATAGCATCAGAAATTATTAATGATATAGAGAAAAGAAAAAGTCAGTTAGAGGGGTTAGTAAAAGAAGCAGATTTAAAAATTAGTCAGCTTAAAGAATTTTCAGAAGATAATGCGAATTATAGTGTTGCTGGAATAACAAATAGGCTGGAAGATTTTGAACGCAAGCATGAAGGGGTATTTAAGTTGCATGATCAAGGCTTAAGTATTTCAGAAATTTCCAAGCGGACCAACCTCGACCAAGGCACCATTCAGCTTATATTCAATCTTAGAAGAAAAGTTTAGATTGTCCTTTCTTAATCTATAATTAATTTATGAGAATAAGTTCAGTTGCTAATAAAAATGTTACTTTAACTGTTTCTGACAGGGATTTTAAAGATTTTACTAAAGATTTAAATGTAGGTCAGAATCTTAATGGTAAAGTAATAACGATTCTTGATAGTAATAAATATTTGGTTAATTTTAAAGGCTTTAATATTGTTTCAGAATCTTATAATCCTTTGTTAATTGGCCAGCAGATTAATGGAAAAGTTTTAGAGGTTTTTCCGAAGGTTGTTCTTAAATTATTTGAAAATTCTCAAATTTTTATAGAAGATTTAGTTAATTCAGAGAATTTTAATGTTTTGCTTGATAATCTGAGTTTAGAGCCAACTTTTAATAAGTTAGTAAATAAATTAGAAAATGCTCTAAAAAATTTTTCACCGGAAAAGAAGCAAATTATAAAAGATTTTATTTTGGTCTTAAATTCATTTAAGCTTTATTCCGGAAAGAATACGGATTTAAATAAACAATTAATTAAATTTCTTCAAAATAATAATTTTGTTTATTTGGAAGAAAAAATAATTAAATTTAGAAAATCTTTATTTGAAAATATTAATTCAGAAGAAATAAAGTTAAAAAAGTTTTTGATTGATGAAATTATTAACGAATTAATTAATAATATTAAAAGTCAGGTTTATTTAACTGATAAAATAAAAAATTCTGAGTTTTTTGCATATTTACAGTTGCCTATTTTTTTTAATGAAGATTTTCGTGATTTTGAGCTAACTTTATTTATTCCGAAAAAAGTAGAAAATAAGAAGAATAAGTTGAAATTGATTTTAGTTCTTAATTTAAAAAATTTAGGAAAAGTTAAAATAGTTATAAGTATTGCGGAAAAAAACATGGATTTAAATATCTTTACTTATAATAATAAAGCGAAATTTATATTTGAAAATAATTCTAATCTTTTTAAGGATTTTTTAGCGCAATATAGTTATAAATTAAACAATTTTAAAATAATATGTGTTGAAGACATTGAAAATGGTAAAAACTTTAAAATTATGAATATGCATCAATTAAATAGTTTAGATATATTGGTATGAAGAATTTAGATAACTCATTGCTTAAAGATTTATGTGATGTAGCTTGTGGCTTAGTGGAGATTGTTCGATATCTTGACGAGCAATGCAAAGTTTTGGAGGAAAAGTCTAATGGTTAAATTGAATTTTAGGTTTTCCAAGAAGTTTGCAGTTGCTATCTGTTTTTCATTTGCTGTTGCAGTGTTGGTAATGGTCTTTGAGAAAATTATTTTGAATATTCCTTTGAATGCAGTACAAATTTTAACTTATTTATTAATGGCGTCTTTAGTTTCATTTGTTGTTGTTTCATACGAAAAGAAAGTTTCTTTTATTTTTTTCTTAGGGTTACTTTTGGAATCATTTATATTTTTTGAAAAAAAAGATTTTTTTAGTTTTTTTGTTGTAAGCAGTATGACTTATTTTGGTTTAATTTTTTTTATTAGAATATCTGGAAAGATGGAAATATCAGATAAGGAATATTTAAAGATTAATTTGATTGAAAATGTTTCTTTATTAGATAAAAATTTAAAATTTATCTGCAAAAATTTAAAAATCGCTAAAGATTTAGTTATAGATATACTTGCTGTTGATGATTACGGTAATCCTGTAGCTATCGGGAGAGATGATAATA
>CAYQXW010000204.1:0-3054 GCA_964421615.1 uncultured Planctomycetales bacterium | reverse complement strand
TAAAGTTTTGGATAAAGCTGTGGAAGAATTAGTTAAGATGCACAAGAAGGAAGGTTTTTCTTTATTTCAGTTTATGAACAATAAGGCTAAAGAATTAAAAGCTGAATTAGAGCAGATTAAAGAAATTTATAAAAAAGTTATAAAGTTTAAAGTTGAAACATTAAAGACTGATGCAGAGAAATCTAGTTTTTTGAAAGAATCGGATATCACTGAAGAGATAGAAAGATTAGATTTTCATATAAAAAATTTTAAAAGTAAATTAGTTACAGATTTATCTGTGGGTAAAGAATTAGATTTTATTGCTCAAGAGATGCAGAGAGAATCTAATACCATGGGAGCAAAATCTTGCGACGTCGAAATATCGGGATTAGTTGTTCAGCTAAAAAGCAGGATTGAAAAAGTAAGAGAACAGATACAAAACATAATGTAAAATGAGTAGTACAAAATTATTTGTAGTGTCAGGACCTTCTGGGTCGGGAAAGACTACGTTAGTAAATAAAGTACTAACGCATAGAAGCTTAAAAGATTTATTAAAAAAGTCTGTTTCTTTTACTACTCGTGAGAAAAGAAGTAATGAAGTTGAAGGCTTAGATTATTTTTTTATTTCAAAGCAAGATTTTGAGGTTTTGAGAAAAAGAAAAAAAATTCTTGAATGGACGTCATATTTAGGTTATTATTACGGGACGGCTAAAGATTATATAGAAGCGCAATTAGGCAAATCATGTGGTTTGATTTTTTGTTTGGATATAAAAGGTGCCAAGCAAATTAAAAAAATTTACCCTAAGCAAAGTGTTACAATTTTTATTTTGCCGCCTTCTATAGAAGTTTTGTCTGACAGAATTAAAAATAGGTGCCAGAAAACTCTAGAAACAGAAATTTTACAAAGAGTAAAACTTGCAAGTAAAGAGATAGCACAAAAAGATAAATTTGATTATACAATAATCAATGATGATTTGGATTTAGCGACGGAACAATTGAAAGATATTGTAATCCAAGAATTAAAAAAATAGATTTGAAAGAGGTGGAAAATGCCGTACATTGCGTTAGAAAAACTTTTAGAAAAAACAAATAAGTCTGTTTTTAGATTAGTTGTTTTAGCTTCTAAAAGAGCTTTAGAAATATCTGATGGTCAACCAAAATTAACAGAGGCTTTATCTGTTTTAGTGAAACCATCTACAATTGCTTTACAAGAAATTATTGAAGGAAAAGTTAAACCTAAATGAAGAATATTGTTTTAGGAGTAACAGGAAGCATTGCTATTTATAAATCGTGTGATATAATCAGACGGTTAAAAGAAAATGATTTTGATGTAACTGTCGTGATGACTAAAGAAGCAAAAGAATTTATTAATCCGATATTGTTTCAAACTTTATCGGGAAATAAAGTTTATGAGTCAATGTTTGAAGCTCCAGAAAATTGGAATATTGAACATATCTCTTTAGCACAAAAAGCAGATTTAGTTTTAATTGCTCCAGCAACAGTAAATATTATTGCAAAAGTTGCCGGGGGATTATGCGATGATTTATTAAGTTGTGTCGTTGCGGCGACAAAAGCAAAAGTAGTTTTTTGTCCGGCGATGAATGAGAATATGTTTTTAAATAAAATCACGCAGTTAAATATAAAAAAGCTGGTTGAATTAAATTATAAATTTATTCAGCCGATAAAAGGAAAGCTAGCTTGCGGCAGCGTAGGTGTAGGCTGCTTGGCTGAAATAGATTCGATAGTTAAAGAAGTAAAACAGTTGATAAAGTAATCTTCTTTAAATAGTTTTGGCGACGTAGCCAAGCGGTAAGGCAGCTGTCTGCAAAACAGTTATTCAGCGGTTCGATCCCGCTCGTCGCCTTATAGATTAAATTAATGGGCAAGTGGTGGAATGGCATACACGACAGACTTAAAATCTGTTGGCCTCCGGGCTGTGAGGGTTCAACTCCCTCCTTGCCCATTTTACATTAAAGATTTTCTTAATGTAAAATGGTTTAAAAAATTTAATGTGGTCCACTCGGGCTCATAGCTCAGTTGGTTAGAGCGTTGCGTTGACATCGCAAAGGTCAGAGGTTCAAGTCCTCTTGGGCCCATTTGATATGGATATTATTTTAAATGAATATAGAAATTCTTAGACATTCTTGTGCGCATATTATGGCTAAAGCTGTTCAATCACTTTGGCCGGAAGTAAAAGTAGCAATAGGTCCATCGATTGAAGATGGGTTCTATTATGATTTTGAGAGAAAAGAGGCTTTTTCTGACGAGGATTTAGTTAAAATTGAAGAAAAAATGCGTCAGATTATTAAAGCTGATGAGCATTTTGTTAGAGAAGAGATATCTAAGCAAGAAGCAATAAAAATTTTTGAAGGATTAAAAGAAACTTATAAAGTAGAATTAATTAATTCTATTTCTGATGAAAAAGTTTCAATTTATAAAACGGGTAGCGATTTTGTAGATTTATGTCGTGGGCCACATATTGATTCAACAGGGCAAGTAAAAGCTTTTAAGCTTTTATCTGTGGCTGGGGCATATTGGCATGGGATTGAAACTAATCCGATGCTACAAAGAATTTATGGAACTTGTTTTGAAAGCACTAAAGAATTAGAAGAATATTTAAAAGAATTAGAAGAAAGAAAATTAAGAGATCATAGAAAATTAGGGCCGGGATTAGAGCTCTTTGATATTTATCAGCAAGAAGCAGGACCAGGATTGGTTTTTTACCATCCCAAAGGCGCGTTGCTTAGAAAAATCGTAGAAGATTTTGAAAAGAATGAGCATTTAAAACGCGGTTATCAATTAGTTACTACTCCGCATATAATGCAAGCGGAACTTTGGAAAACTTCTGGGCATTATGATTATTATAAAGAGAATATGTATACCTTTAAAATAGAAGAAAAAGAATTCGTTTTAAAGCCGATGAATTGTCCGGGGCATATTCTTATTTACAAATCTAAAATCAGAAGTTATAGGGATTTACCAATTAGATATTATGAGCTGGGTACTGTTTACCGTCATGAAAAAGCTGGAGTTATGCATGGGCTTTTAAGGGTAAGAGGATTTACTCAGGATGAT
>CAYQXW010000203.1:0-3102 GCA_964421615.1 uncultured Planctomycetales bacterium | reverse complement strand
GCAGCGTAATGTTGAGGATGTTGTAGGCGTTAAAACTATTGATAGGACACAGTTGATTTTAGATATTTTTGCACATCGTGCACGTACTCCTGAAGGTCAGATGCAGGTAGAGTTGGCGCAATTACAATATTTAAAACCTAGGTTGATGGGCAAAGGTTTGGTTTTATCCCGTCAAGGTGGAGGCATTGGTACAAGTGGTCCAGGGGAAAAAAAACTTGAAATTGACCGTCGAAGAATTGAGGAGAAAGTTGATAGGTTAAAAGAAGATTTGCGTCAGGTTCAGATGCACCGTGAAACGATGCGTAAGCGCCGACGAGAAAATTCTATCCCTACTGTTGCATTAGTTGGGTATACAAGTGCAGGAAAATCAACTTTACTTAATGCTTTGACAGGGACAGAACAGATTACTTCTGCAAGTTTGTTTACTACATTGGACCCATTATCTAAATCTTTTAAATTAGCAAATGGTGAAAATATAATTTTGTCTGACACGGTAGGATTTTTACATAATTTGCCGCATCATTTGGTGGAAGCGTTTAAAGCTACGCTAGAGGAAGTTGTTGAAGCGGATCTTTTAATTCATGTAATCGATATTAGTCATCCTAAAGTTTATGAACATAAGGAAGCTGTTTGGAAAGTTTTAGCTGAATTAGGAGTAACAGAGAAAAAAATTGTTACTGCTGTTAATAAAATAGATTTAGTTCAGGATCAAAATTTATTAGATACAATGAAACTGAATTTTATTAATCCCGTTCTTATTAGCGCAAAAGAGCAAAAAGGATTTGATTTGTTATTAGAAGAAATTCAGGAGGTTTTTTCAGATAAGATTGAACAATTAAATTTGAAAATACCAAATACGCGAATGGATTTGGTGAATATGTTTTATAAAGAAGGAAAGGTTGTAGAAATTAAATATCTTGCGACAAGTATTAAAGTGACGTTGAATATTTCTAAAACCCAAGTACATAAAATTTTGAATAATAAAGATATACAAATAGAAGATTTGAAATAAGGTATATTAATAATATTTTAAAGGAGCTAGATTGATAAAATCTAGCTCCTTTTTTTATTATAAATAAAAATTATTTGAAAATTTTCTAGCTTTTAATTAAATCGTATAATATTATAATTAATTGTAATAATTGATCTTATAGATGTGAAGAAAATTAGTTAATCTTTGCAATTTAATCAGTAACGAGCAATTTGGAGGTTGTATGGTAAAACGTTTTAGTTTTATTGTATTAAGTTTGCTTTTAATGATGCAGAGTCAGCAAGTATTCGCAGCATCATCTGATGCTGGTAAAATCGTCAGTGAACAAAAACATCTACAAACTAAGATTCCCGAAAAACTCCCACAAGAAATTCCTCAAGAAGTTGAACGCGCACCGCTTACAGATACAGGTGTAAAAGTTATAATTAAAAAAATAATTTTTAGTATTCCGCAAAAAATCGTTAGTGAATCAGAATTACAAAAAATTGTGCAGTATGCAGTTGGTAAAGAATTAGGTTTTAGCGGTTTGCAGGCAATTGCGCAAAAAATTACTGTTTATTTGCGCGAAGAAAAAAATTATATGTTTGCAAAAGCGTATTTACCTGTGCAGGATATTACTGATGGGGTGATTGAAATTGCAGTTATGCCTGGTGTATCTGCAAATAAAATTAATGTTGTTTTAAATCAATATACTCGTATAAATAAAAAAATATTAGAACGTATTGCGAATGATTCGATAGGTATATCAAAAGCAATGCAGATTAAAAATATTGAGCGTGCAATTTTATTGATCAATGATATTCCAGGAATATCTTCTCAGGCCTCTTTGGAAAAAGGAAATCAAAGCGGTTCATCACAAGTAAATATTAATGCTAATGAAGGAAAATTAATTAATGGAGTTGTTTCTGTAGATAATTATGGTGACCGTTATACTGGAACATGGAGGCGTACTGTTCAGTTAGCTGTAAATGATCCTTTGGGGTGGGGCGATCAGATTAGTGGTGTAATTACAAATGCTAATCATTTGTTATCAGGAAAAATTGCTTATTCTATTCCGTTAGCGTTAAGTGGTGCTTTTTGGAATATTTCATATTCCAGTTTACAGTATCGCTTGGGCGGATCTATGAAAAGTTTAAGAGCTAAAGGTACGGCGGAAACTTTTGCTACCGGAGTTTCTTATTCATTGATACGTACTCGAGATATGAGCTTATGGACTTCTTTGGGTTATGAATCTACAGGTTTGCATGATGAAACTGGTGGATCGACTACAAGCGATAGACGCGTATCTGTTGGAAATTTTAATTTAAACGGAAGTTTTTTTGATCAGGTTGGTAAAGCTGCAATTACTAATTTAACTTTATCTCTATACAGCGGAACTTTGGAAATTTCTGAAATAGGGGATGCTAAAGCTACGGATTTAACAGGGGCCGGAAGTGATGGTGATTTTTTTCGTACAACTTATTCAATTGCTAGATTGCAACGTGCAACAGATGATTTATCATTTTTAACAGGAATCCGTGGTCAGTTTGCAGGTCGTAATTTAGATTCCTCTCAGAAATTTATTTTAGGTGGACCTACAGGTGTTAGAGCGTATCCAATAGGTGAAGCTTCTGGAGATGAAGGACATACATTTACTTTAGAATCAAGATATGATTTAAAATTTACTCCTAGTTGGGCTAAAACACAATTAGTGTTATTTTATGATGCAGGCTATATAAAATTGCACAAAAATACTTGGACTGGATCAGTTACCAATGTTTCAGGTAAAAATCATTATTGGTTAGCTGGAGCGGGTCCTGGTTTGATTGTTGGGAAAGATGGTTTGTATAGTGTGAGATTATCGTATGCAAGAAAAATAAGTAATAATCCTGGGCGTAATACAGATAATAGTGATGCTGACAATCGCCATGATCCTGGATGTTTCTGGTTCCAGGGTATAATTTGGTTTTAATAGGAGAAGACGATGAAAAATAAAAAAGGATTATGGGCATTACTTGTAAGAATTGTTATTACAGTAACGTTTGTAAATAGTACAAGTTTTTCTTGGGCGATAGAATCAAATACATTGCCGACAAATGGGCAGATAGTAGGAGGAGCAGGAAGTATTGCGC
>CAYQXW010000202.1:0-3110 GCA_964421615.1 uncultured Planctomycetales bacterium | reverse complement strand
AGTAAATTTTTCTCTGTAGTAGATTTATTAGCTGTGAGTTTTGATTCAACTTTTGAAAGTACTGAGAATTTAGATTTAAAATCAGAAGTTAATGCTGCTATTATTCAGAGAGGTTTAATGAAACTTAAATTTTTGGATGCTGACGAAATAATTTTAGGGCAATGGGATAAAAGTTCTAACGAAGGATTGCATAATGTTCTAATAGAAATGGGATTTGTTAGAGACGATAATGTTTTTAAGTTGTCCCAGGAAGAGTTTAATGCTTGGAGATTTTTAGTTTTAATGAAAGGGCATTTTGGTTATACGCTTAATGATGTTATCTCTCAGTGGAAATTACTTAATAATGCTAAAAAAACTAAAAGTGTTGAAGATGTAGTAAGTGTTTCCTTAGATGAAGGTTCTTATAATTTTTATCCGCAGTCAGTTGATTCTCGTAATCTTAATCAAACCGGAGAATTGTTAAAGTTTGAATTTGCCGCTCCCAATATTACTAAATCAATTCAGTTGAATTTTGTTAGTACTGTTCGACGTGTTAATTTTGAAATACTTTTTTTAGGTCAAGTTGGAGAAAAGATTTCTTTTGGAGAAATTGATAAAGCTCCGTATGCCGATTCTAATTGGCAAAAGGTTTCCTTAGTGCCAGATGCAGATGGCAGCATTATTATGGATATTTATCCATCAGTTCTTTCAATAGGATCAGATAGTAATGATGTTATTTATATCCGTAATGTGGAAGTTGAGCAAGATAGTATTGATGATTGGATGGGGATTTTAAAAAGTTCAGTTGTAACCGAAAAAAGAATTCCTGTAGCTACTTCTTTTGAATTATTGAAATTGGTATCTTCATTTAGCAATCAACCTATTGTTGAAAAACAAGGATCATTGCCACAATTCAAAGATTTATTAAATAATTATATTAATTTTAGATACAATTTCCCTGTTTTAGGAGCTGTAGCTCGAGATATTGAAGTAAAAATTGTTTCCCAAATAGTTAAAATATTGCCTTTAGGAGTACAAAAAATATTTTTAAAATCTGCAACCAAAGGAATTTCTTCAAATTCAGCGGCGCGTAATCTTGGAAGAGAAGTGCTTGCCCAAACTAATTTAGTTGTCCAGGCTAATTTTAATGATAATTCTTTAGGAGGATTGCCTGGAGTAAAGTATGTTAAAGGAGCTGTTTCTAATTCAACAATAATTGACCCAGTATTTTATAAACAAGGAGTTATAAATATTTTAAAAAATCCTGATGTTTCTAAAAAAGCTGGTGAGGTTAAGGCTTCAGCAGATTTGAAAGAGTTAGTAAAGATGGCTCAGAAAGATTCTGGATTAAGTAATGTTCCGTTTATTATTAACGGTGGTTTTTATGAAGATGCAGAGGGACAGTATAACTTTGATCCGATTTATGTTGATGGAGAGTGGCTAAGCCCTAAAACAGATGATTATGATCGTCCTTTTATTTCTATAATGAAAAACGGAGGGATTAGATTTATTGATTCTAAACGGTTTAATAATTATGAACCAGATGTTTCTTCTGCTATGTTGGCAGTAAGATTTCTTATAAGAGATGCTAGATTAGATAAAAAATTAGAAGAAGAGCTTAGAGGCCATGATTCGTTTGAAAGAACGCAAAGAATTTTGATGGGGTTGACTCAAGACGATAAAATTATTTTTAGTATTGTAGATAGTAAAGATATTTATTTAGCAGTTAAAGATTTGGTTGAAGGTTGTAATGCTAAAGATGTAGTTGAATTAGATACTAATCGAGGACAGACAGTAAAAATTGGAGATTTAGAGCTTGATCAGTATGGTAATGGGAAACAGGCGACTGCGTTTTATTTAGCAGTGAAAGAAGATGGTGGGGATAATCAAAAATTAATTGATTTATTAAATCAGGCGAAACCGCAAATAATTGAGAGAAAAGTTGAACATATAGATTTAGTTGTAGAGGCGATGAATGCTTTTGTTAAAAATGATTTTAATGTTCTGTATGAGATGTTTTCTCCTCAGTTAAAGTTAAAAGTAGATAAAGATGAATATATTAGAGAATTGCAAACTTTAAAGCAGGTGTATGATGCCCTTTCTGATAATTATAAGGAAATTATGAAAGTGTTAGTAATGTTCCATGATGTTGGTAATTTAAAAAATGTAAGAGCGTGGGATCATTATAAAGTTGGCAGTCAAAGGATAAAAGAAATTCTTAATGGTGTGTATGACAAAAAATTCATCGAAGATGTTTCTAAGTTAATTTATCTGCATAGCTCATATTATAATCTTGGGGTGGATTTACTGCCAAATGATTTTAAAGACTTGAATTCTGAAGAAAAAGATGTGTTGATGCTTATGAGTTTATTCGATGGAGTAAGATCTATTCAAAGGGGAAATATCTTTTCAACTCCTGAAATAAAGTTGCTAAAAAAATTAAGATATGATTTTGTAGATGAAAAAGATTTTTTTCACTTTAGGTTAGGAAAATTGTTGTTACCGCTTTGTTTTGTTAAACAGCAGGAGCAGGTAAGCTATAGTGATATTGATAAAGAATTAGCAAAGTTAGGTGGTTTGGATGAGAAATTTATTTATAACTGGAATAATTTAATTAGGATTCATGTTTTTAATTTATTTTACAATTTAAAGAAAAAATCAGTCGTAAATTTCTTTAAATTAGTAATGTTGGTTCATCAATTAGTGGAGCAACAAAAAAGAAACGGGAAAGTTTTTAAAGATGTTATCGTGGATACAGATATTAATTTTATGTATTTAGATTACATAGAAGAATTGCCAACGTATATAAATAAAGTTAATGCTTTGATTGAAGAGGGTCGAGATATTCCAGTAGAGCTTAAGGTGGAAGATGGGAGTTTGCGTATTAATTTCGAGTTAAGTAAATTGAATTCGGATGGTGGAGAAGAGGAAGAAATTGTTGCTAAGAAAGAAGAAATTAATTTTAAAACTCCTCATACATCGGTTGAAGCTGAAAGATTATATGAACTTGCTTTAGAAAGATCTCTATCTTTTGAAAGAAAGATGGAGCTGCTTAAAGAAGCTAATCAAAAAGATCCAATGAATTTTATTATTAGAAAATAGTAATGTATTGTTGTCATTTTTATTTTTTT
>CAYQXW010000201.1:0-3143 GCA_964421615.1 uncultured Planctomycetales bacterium | reverse complement strand
CATCTCGTATGGTTGAAGCAGTTTTTTTATCAGAAGATTTATTGCAGGAGATAGAGTTTAAATCTTTAGCTAATATTTCTTTTTCTGATACAGGAAAAGATGGGAATAAAGATTTTGAGTGGGAATATGCAATAGCTAAAAATTCTGAATTAAATTTGAGTAATATGGATTATAAGTTGAATTTTAAAACTGGGCAGTTTAAAAATGATATTATTATTCAAACATATTTATTAAATGAAAAAAAAACTTAGAGGTTTTACTTTAATTGAAGTAATTATCAGCGCTGCTATTTTTGTTGTAGTTTCTTTGCTTATTTATTCTAGCTTTAACGCAGGGATAATGGGGTCGCGTAATATTGAAGAAAATATCAATCTTTATCAGCCAGTAAAGAAATTTTTCGAATTGATTAATAGGGATTTAAGAAATTCTTTTGTGTTTTCGAATAATACTACTAATTTTTCAGGTAATGAAAACGAAATTGAGTTTATGACTATTGTGGATAGTTATTACAATGATACAAAGATTCCTACTTATGCTAATGTAGTTTATAATTTCGAAAATCAAACAATTAGCAGGTTTTGTCGTAAAAATAAAGAAAGTTTAAATTCAAGGTCAGATATTTCTGGAAAGGAAATTTTGTCTGATATTGAAGATATTAAGTATGAGTATGGTTATTATGAAAAAAATGAAACTGATTTTAAATGGAATAATGTTTGGGAAGATGAAAAAAGATTGCCGAGTGCAGTGAGGTTAAAAGTAATCGTTAATCCTAAACTGCAGAAAGAGTTCAAAAAAACAATTTACATAATAAATAGTATTAATAAAAATGAGACCAATTAATAAAAAATCGCAAATTTTAGTTGTTATAATTTGGGTCCTGTTAATATTAACAGTTTTAGCAATTGGGATTGCGCATAGAGTCTCTTTTGCTTTAAGATTGAGCAGTATGCATAACCATTCTTTAAAGGCGTTGTATTTATCTAAAGCTGGAGTAAACCTCGCAATTACAGAGATTAAACAGTCTACTAATACAACGACATCTTTTAATGATGCTCCTGTGAATAATTCAGCTCTTTTTGAGAAAATATATATTGGAGATAAAAAAGAAGGTGAAAATTACAGCTCTGTTTATTACGAAGTGAAAGAGAATTCGGAAGTTAAAAAAACTTATGGTGTTCTAGATCAAGAAAGCCTGATTAATATAAATAAAGCTTCAAAAGAAGTTTTATTAGCATTGTTTGCTGAAGTTGGAATTAGTGATGCAAATGAAATTGTGAATAATATCCGATTTTGGAGAGGAGATACAGACCCGGATTTAGAAAAAACAGATTATACTGATTTAGGCTATGTGAATAAAGGATTGCCTTTTATAAATAAACAAGAGTTGATGATGGTGAAGGGAATAGATGAGAAAAACTATGAAAAGTTGTTTAATTATATTTGTGTTAATGATGATTCTGAATTTAAAGTAAATATTAATACTGCTTCTAAACCGGTATTGAGAATTATTTTTGGAGCAGTAGGAGCAAATAAAACTGTTTTTTCTGATATTTTACTGAATTATAGAGTTGGCGATGATAAAGTGTGGGGCACTCGAGATGATAAAATAATTACTAACTCTGATGAATATATTAATAATTTAGCAGGACTAGGAGTACCTGAAAGAGATTTATTGAAAAAATTTTTTACAGTGAAATCAGATTATTTTGAAATAAAATCTGTCGGGCAATATGGAAGAATAAAAAAATCTATAATTGTTGTATATAATCGGCAAAATGATAAAATAATATATTATCACGAGTCATAACCTACTATAAAATAATGGGATTTTTAAATAATAAAAATATTGTTTTCATTTTCCAAATCAGTGATAAATATTTAAAAGTTTTAAAGTGTATTGTGTCTAATCCTTTGAAACGTAAGTTTTCAGAAGTTTTTCTTATTCCGCTAGTTTCTTCCAAAGATAGTGCTGATTTTTCAAAGACAGTAATCACTCAACTCAAAAAGTGTGGTTTTAGTAATAATCCTGTGATTTTATCTTTACCTAGAAGTTTTTCTACTTCCCGGTATTTGAAAATTCCAACACAAGCTCCAGAAGAAATTGAAAAAATTCTTTCTTTACAGGCTGCAAGGTTTTTGCCTTATCCTTCGAATGAATTAATTACTAGTTATCAAATTATTCAGGTTGATTCTCAAGGTTTTACGCATATAAATCTTGATATAATTCATAAAAATTCTATAGAACAGTATTTGAAAATTTTGAATGAAATAAAAGCTGTAGATTATAAAATAGTAGTGAGTACTTATGGGTTAACGAATATCTATTCTGCTTTACGTAAAAATGATAACAATCCGGTAATGGTGGTTGATGTTGATGCAGATAATGTTGAAGTTGTTATTGTTATGAGCGGAAAATTGCTTTATAGCAGATTTTTTAAGTTGCATAGAGAGATTGGCGGGTGGCAGGCAGTATTGAAGGAGGATTTGCTTAAAACCAGAGATGCGTATGTCAAAGAAATAAATTTACCGGCTCCCCAAAAAATTGTTTTTATTGGCGCAGATTCAATGGTGAATATCCCTAATTCTCCAAGCAGTAAGGATAATAATATTACTGTTGAATATCTTACTTTTGTCGGTAGTTTAAACTTAGGCAAACAAATTTTAAAGAATATAAATTCTACAAGTAGTTCTTTTGTTAGTTTAATAGGATTAGGTGTTAAAGATATAGAAAAATCTTATAATCTTTTACCGGAAGAGATTAAAACAAAAATAAAATCTAGTTCGGAGTATAGGGAATATTTTCAGGTTTTGGTTCTATTTTTAGTCTTAGCAGGTATTATTTTTTTAGGTGTACAGAAAAATTATTCTAATAAAAGTGCATATTTGGTAGAGGTGAAAAAAGAATTAAGTTCTTTTTATTCTGAAGCTAAAACACTCGATAATATCCAAAAAAGGCTGCATACTATTCAGAAACAGTCTAAGAAGAAGATTTTTTTAATGGAAATAATGTATGAGTTGTATAAGATTGTACCCGAAGATATTTATTTAGTGAATGTTGCTTATGAAAGTAATAAGCAGTTTATGCTTCACGGCCAGACAAAAGAAATCGGCGCTCTTTTAGGGTTAATTTCGAAGATGCATGC
>CAYQXW010000200.1:0-3190 GCA_964421615.1 uncultured Planctomycetales bacterium | reverse complement strand
AATTAAAGAAGTAAATCTTTCTAAAAGCACTCGCCGAATTCTAACTGAATCACCGGTTGTCGCCCAAAACTGTTGTTTAAGCCTCATACGAATAGCTTTTATTTCATAGGATAATTGCCAATGTAGATTCTGATTATTAATAACAACATCCTTAAGCAAATCTTCTCCAAATACAATCATATATGCATCTTTCATCTCCAACATATCTATCTGAAAATATTTTGCCGAATTTATTAAATTTCTCTTCGAAATAAACCTTGGGGAAAAATTTCTTTTCTGCAACCACTTTTTTGCAAAACTTGCCACTGCATTCAAATCAGCAATATTAAGATCAGAATATACCACCATAATATTAACATCTGATGACTTCTCAGAATAATCACCAGTAACACAACTGCCAAAAACTACAATAGAAAGCAAATCATTTTTATAAAAATTTATTATTTGCGAGATAAATTTATTAAGATCAACTTTAACTTCTGGAGTAATAACTAAAGAATTAATTTTTTCTTCTACTGTCCCAATATCCATACACAACCCCTTTCTTATAAGCACTAACTATACAAATTAGTTTGTTACTATTTTCGGCAATGTATCATAAATCTTAAAACATTGAGGATCAGCTTTAAAAGGATTTCCATAATAA
The DNA here is from genome assembly GCA_964421615.1 of uncultured Planctomycetales bacterium. Taxonomy (GTDB): domain Bacteria; phylum Omnitrophota; class Gorgyraeia; order Gygaellales; family Profunditerraquicolaceae; genus CAYQXW01. Next base: position 2,544 of record CAYQXW010000200.1, on the reverse strand, counting down.
GCATAAGACAAACATTTCAATCCTCCATTGCATGTTTTACTATGTTCACATTCTTCACATCCTTGAGAAACCCTATTAGGATTTCTTAACATTGCCAACAAACGTGAATTTCTATATATATCACCAATGTACTCGCTTTTTAAATCCCCCACTGCAATCGGCATTCTTCGACAAGGTAAAACTGCCCCAGAAGGCATAACAGTCAATAATGATCTACCTGCATTACACCTATAGGCAACTATATCTCTTGCGCCAAATTTCTTTAAGATAAGGAAATTAAGTGCCCGATGCATTTTAAGATGAGTCTTATTAAACCACTTCTTTCTCATACTTTTACTTAAAAAAAACATCTGCTCAAAAAAACACTCTAACTCTTTAGGCTCCATAATTTGATTAACCAATTCTTTGCCTCGCCCTACTGGCAATAATCTATCTGACCAAACAACATTAACTTTCAAATCCTGACATAATTTGCTAACTTCAATAAAATCAGCATTATTTTGCTTATGAGAAGTAAAAGAAACCATAGTTGAAACTCTACCAATACGTAATATTTTTAATGACTCAACAGTCTTTAAAAATGCTCCATCGCCACGTATAGAATCATGAACCTTTTGCCCACCATCTAACGAAACCTGCACAAATCTACAATTAAACTTTTTTAATTTCAAAACAATATTCTTATCTAATAAAGTACCATTAGAAAGAACAGCAAAACTACATATAGACTTATATTCATAAACTTTTTCTAAAAGATCTAAAAAATCATTTTTACAAAAAGGTTCACCACCAGTAAAATTTATGTGCCCTCTAATACCCCATTCTTTAAGAAGCCTTATGAATTGCTCAAGAATATCTAGCATTCCTTTATAAGAAAGTTCCTGCTCATCTACTCTGCCTAATTGATAACAATGGTTACAACTTAAATTGCATTTTTCTGTAACATGCCACTGTAAAAGAAATCTTTTAGGTATAAATGCCTCAGATTTACAATTTTCACTGATAGGAGGAATCAAATTTCTGATTAAAAATTCTTGTTCTGTCTCAATAGCCATTGTTTAACAATGTATTTAAACTAATAAATTAGCAATTACCGCAAATTGTTCTAAACTAATATTTTCAGGCCTATCTTTAGAATTTATTTGCAGTTTAGTCAATAACTCCACAGCATTTACATAAGGAAACAACCTTTTAAGTGAATTTTCAATAGTTTTTCTTCTTTGCTGAAATGAACCACGAATAAGTTTAAATAATAATTCTTCGTTTTTAACACTTACAGCTGGTTTATTTCTAATTTTTAATTCTAAAAATACTGAATCAACCTTTGGCGCAGGATAAAAACTATTTCTTTTGATTAAAAAATGCGAATTAGGTTCTGAATAATATTGCACAAAACAGCTAAAAGAACCATAATGTTCCGTATTTGCTTGAGCAACAACTCTTTGCCCGAATTCTTTCTGCACAGTCAAAAAAATCGTTTCTACTTTTTCTTTATAATTAAAAACATGTTCAATGATAGGTGAGCTAATATAATAAGGAATATTTCCAAAAACCTTAATCTTTTTCTCCGGCAACTTATTCAAATCAAATTCTAAAATATCTTGATGAAAAAGTTCGACATTAGCATTATTTTTTATTAACTCTTTTAATTGAGGAATTAAACGGTTATCCAATTCAACTAAATAAAGTTTTTTTACTTTATCTTTGATTAAATTTGTAATTTTACCGGTTCCAGGCCCGATTTCTAAAACCACATCATCCTCACTAAAATTACATGTATCAATAATTTTATTTTGAATATTCTGGTCGATTAGAAAATTCTGTCCTAAGCTTTTTTTAGGTTTTGTGTGCATGAAATAGCTAATTTTATTGAAGCGATTAAAGAAGCTGGGTTGGCTTTATTTTTTCCAGCGATATCAAAAGCTGTACCGTGTAAAACTGAAGTTCTCACAAAAGGCAACCCTAAAGATATATTTACACCAGATTCAGGTGAAGTTATTTTTAAAGGAATCAAAGCTTGATCATGGTAAACTGCCATTACTGCATCAAATTCTTTATGCAAAGCCCTATAAACTGCAATATCGGCAGACATAGGACCATATACTTTAATTTTATTTTTCAAACTATTTATGATCGGTTTAAAAACTCTATTTTCTTCATCACCAATCAAACCATTATCTGAAGCATGTGGATTAATTCCGCAAACTACAATTTTAGGATTCTTAACCCCAAACAATTTTTTTAAAGAATTATTAGTAATTTCTATATCGTTTAAAATAAGTTTAGGATCTAAATTTTTTACAACATCTTTTAAAGCAACATGACGCGTAATAAGACTAAATTTCAAATCTTTATTTAGAAGCATCATCACCACATGTTGAGTTTTAGTTTTCTCCATCAAATATTCTGTATGCCCAGAATAATGATACCCTGCAAGATTAATTGATTCTTTAGATATGGGGCAATTAACCATAGCATCAATCTGCTTACTCTGAATAAGCTGCATAGATTTATCCAAATACTCCATCGAAGCCCGACCATAAT
>CAYQXW010000199.1:0-3237 GCA_964421615.1 uncultured Planctomycetales bacterium | reverse complement strand
CGTCTGAAAACAAAACTACATAATCTACACTCTCTAAAGCTGCAATAACTGGCAACCTAAATTTTTGAGTTACTATCGGTCTTGTTGGTCCCTTAAGTCTTTTTATTGAAGAATCAGAATTAATTCCTACTACTAAAATATCCCCCAAATCTTTAGCTTCTTGCAGATACTTTACATGGCCATAATGAATTAAATCAAAACACCCATTGGTAAAAACAATTTTTTTTCCTTTAGCCTTTAATTTTTTTATTTCTTTTTTTACTTGAGCCAAGGATTTTATTTTTTTTTCTAACATAGCTCTTGTTCTACCAACTCACAAATAATATGACCTACAGTAATATGGACCTCTTGAATCCTCGCTGTAACTAGAGAAGGAACAATTAAAGAAACATCTGCTAATTTTACTAATTCCCCACCATCTCCACCTGTAAAAGCAATAGTTTTAAGTCCCATTTTCTTAGCTTGTTTAATACCTAACGCAACATTTTTTGCTTTACCACTAGTTGAAATACCAAAAACAATATCATTTTTTTGGCCTAATGCTTCAACTTGTTTAGCAAAAACAATATCATATCCATAATCATTAGCTATAGAAGTTATAATAGAAGTATTAGTAGTCAAAGCTATTGCTGGTAATGCATTTCTATCTTTTTTAAAACGACCTACTAACTCTGCAGCAATATGTTGACTGTCACTTGCAGAACCACCATTACCAAAAACAATTAGCTTTCCGCCTTTTTTAAGGCTTTCAATAACTAAATTAGAAATTTCAATAATTTGGTCTACTCGAGTATGAAGAACATCTTCTTTTATTCTAATACTATCTAAAAGAATATCTTTTATTTTATCTCTCATTTAAAATCCTTTTTTATCCAAAAAAAACTTTTGCAATTTCATATAATTCCATATCAACAGTTTTCAAAGCTTTTACTGCTTCTCCTAATGGAACATCAATAATTTTATTACCTACTAAAGCTACCATTTTTCCAAATTTTCCAGTTTCAATTAATTCAACTGCTTTTACTCCAAAACGAGTTCCTAATACTCTATCAAAAGCTGTTGGGGTTCCACCTCTTTGAATATGCCCGAAAACACTAACTCTAGTTTCAAAACCAGTTCTTTTCTCAACTTCTTTAGCCAATGCTTCCCCAATACCACCTAAACGTACATGACCAAATTCATCTAAATTAGCTTCCAAAGTTACATCTTTATTATCAAATTTTGCACCCTCAGCAACAACAATAATGCTAAAATTTTTCCCTCTCTCATGTCGATGTTTAATCGCTTTGCAAACCTCTTCAACATTAATTGCAACCTCAGGAATTAAAATCATATCTGCACCACCCGCAATCCCAGCTTCAATTGCAATCCAACCAGCATGTCTTCCCATAACTTCAGCAACAATAACTCTATGGTGACTTTCTGCAGTAGAATGTAATCTATCAATACATTCAGTAGCAATATTAACTGCGGTATCAAAACCAAAAGTATAATCTGTACAAGAAAGATCATTATCTATAGTTTTAGGAACTCCTACAATATTTGGAATTCCATCATTTACTAATTTAGAAGCAACCCCCAAAGTATCTTCTCCTCCAACAGCAACTAAAGCATCTAATTTCATTGCTTTAAAATTTGCTTTTACTTTTTCAACAGCACCTTCTTTTTTATAAGGATTCGTTCTACTTGTTCCCAATATAGTCCCGCCTTTTGGTAAAATTCCAGATACTGCTCTCAAATCTAAAGGCATAGTTTCATTTTCAACAAGCCCCTTCCAACCATTTTTAATTCCAACAACTTTATGTCCTAACTGATCCGCTTTTCTTACTACAGCTCTAATAACCGGATTTAAACCTGGACAATCTCCACCACCTGTAAGAATACCTATTGTTTTCATCTTTAATTCCTCCTATTAATATTTTGTTTAAACTCTACCAAACCCGCTAAATGGAATAGTAGGCTCATTTTTATCTGAATCTTTTTTATTTTTGTCTTCCTTAACAATTTTAGCGATATGAATTTTAATAATAATTGCTTCATCTAAACCTAAAACTTCCTGAATTTTTGATTTAGTTACATCTTGTAATTTTGTAGTTAAATCCGGTAAATTTGCTTCTGCTTTTAAAATAACTTTTAAATTAACAAGGATACCTTTTTTATTGGCAATAACATCAGGTTTAATTTCTTTAATTTCACTAATACTACTAGAAATATTCTTTAAAACATCTTCTATTGCCGTTAAAGCAACTGTTACCTCTCCAGATGTAGTATCAAAAGCTATTGTTTTTTCACTTTGAAAACGACCTAAAAGAATTTTTGCAAAAAAATAACTTACTAACCCTATAGCAATACCTGAAGTTAAAATAATACCTCTATAATACATACTGCCTTGGACAAAATTTAATAATTCAATTATCTGTTTATATTTTAAAAAATCCACAGAAAAACCTACTAAACAAACTCCAATTAAAATTAGAACAGTTGAATAAAACATTATAGCGAAAACAGTAAAAAACCTCATGGGAATCCTCCTAGCCTCTTTCAATGCCTCTAATTTTTATATTAATAGCCTTTATAGGCAACTCAGTTGATTTTTCTAAAGCATTTTTTATATTTTCTTGTACTTTTGTACAAACATCAGGAATATAAAACCCATATTTTATAATTAAAGGAATTTCTAAACTAACTTCGGAATTTTTGTCTATTTCTACTTTTATTGCGCTATCTTTATGAATAAATAAATCGGAGAGAGTATTACAAACGGTTTTACTAATATCTTTTACACCTTCTATTTCTTTTGCTGCTATTGCTGCAATTGATGCAATTGCATTTAGATGGATTTTAATCAAACCCAACTCTGTTCTTGCCTCTTCTTTAAACATAGTTACCTCTTTTATAGGTAGTTAATCTTTTTTAGAAGAATCTTGCTCCAACATTTCTGCAACAAAATGAGTTGATACGTCTGATTCTATAAACTTAGGATTATCCAATAATCTCATGTGAAAAGGAATCGTTGTTCTAATAGGACTAATATTAAATTCATTTAAAGCACGGTGCATTACTCTAATCGCTTCTTCTCGAGTATTCCCATGAGCAATAACTTTTGCCACCATTGAATCATAATAAGGTGGAATTGAATACCCTTGATAAATATGCGTATCTACTCTAACATTCGGACCACCAGGTAAATTTAATAAATCAATTACAGTGACATCGAATACCGAAAATCCGACAACA
>CAYQXW010000198.1:0-3240 GCA_964421615.1 uncultured Planctomycetales bacterium | reverse complement strand
CAAGTAATTAATGGACATAAAATAATATTTAAAGAGGTAAAAGATTCTGATTTAGATACGTTAAAAAAAGTTAATGATTTGATTAAATCCAAAGAGCCTAATGTAGTATGTTGTACCGGTAGTACATTAGCTTTAGATAAAGTTGCTTTAGTAGTATCTACGAATATTCCAAGCATTGATTGTTCGGCGATTGTTAAAGAAATAAGTTTAGAAATAGGCGGCAGCGGTGGTGGGAGAAAAGATATGGCTCAGGCTGGTGGCAGTAAAGTTGAAGGATTGCCAAAAGCGTTAGATAAATTTAAACAAATAGTTGCTAAAAATTTAGGTGTTTAATTTATGAAGATAATCCGTTTTAAAAATCATGCTCAACTGGAAAAAGTTTATAATAGGGGTTTTTCTAAATCTGTTAAAGTTGTAGAAAAAGTTAATCAAATTGTTGAGGATGTGAGAGTTTTAGGGGATGAAGCCGTATTAAAATACACTAGAAAGTTTGATAAAGTTAAATTATTACCAAAACAACTTAAAGTTAGCGAAACAGAAATAAGCGGCGCTTACCAGAATATTACACCGAATTTTGTATCTAGCTTGAAAGTTGTTATTGAAAATGTAAATAGATTTTATAAAAGGACTTTGCGTAAATCATGGAAGATGCGTTGTGCTGACGGCACGATATTAGGCGAGAATTATGAACCTATTGAAAAAGTTGGAGTTTATATTCCAGCTGGGACAGCGCCGTTAGTTTCTACCGTTTACATGACCGTTTTACCGGCAAAAATTGCAGGTGTTAAAAAAATTGTTTTGGTAAGTCCTCCGGATAAAAATGGATTTATTAATCCTCATATTCTTGTAGTTGCAGATTTATTAAAAGTTGATGAAATTTATAGGGTTGGCGGAGCACAGGCAATTGCATCATTAGCTTATGGGACTAAAACTATTCCTAAAGTAGATAAAATTGTGGGTCCAGGAAATGTTTTTGTAAGTGAAGCTAAACGTCAGGTTTTTGGAACAGTGGATATTGATATGATTGCAGGTCCTACAGAATTAGTAATAATTGCTAATCGCCATAGTGATCCTAAATTTATTATTGCAGATTTAAAGGCCCAAGCTGAACATGCGCAAGGGACAGCGATTTTAATCACTAATTCAAAAAGTTTAGCTAAATATATAAAATCCCAGACTCCTGATGTTAATGGTTGCATTATTATAACAAGGAATTTAGATCAGGCGGTTGAGATTAATAATAGAATTGCTCCTGAACATTTGGAGTTGATGGTTAAAGATTTAAAATTAGTGAAAAAAGTTAAAAATGCTGGTGCGATATTCTTAGGTTCTTATAGTCCTACAGCTGTTGGTGATTATGTTGCTGGTCCAAGCCATGTTTTACCGACTAATGGCACAGCAAGATTTTTTTCAGGATTATCTGTAGCAGATTTTATGAAAAGTATTCATGTAATTGGATTTTCAAAAAAATCATTAGAAAATATGCGCGGCCCGTTAGAGAAAATTGCTACGATTGAAGGTTTGAGTGCGCATCTTGAATCTGTAAAAGTTAGATTTGAGTAAAAAAAGGATTTTTGATGAAAAAAAGAATAGCAGTTATTAAAAGAAAAACAAGTGAAACAGATATTACAGTTAAATTAAATATTGATGGAACCGGTAAATCTAAAATTAATACCGGAATTGGTTTTTTAGATCATATGCTTGAGCTTTTTAGTTTCTGGGGATTTTTTGATTTAGATATTTCTATCGGAAAATGTGATTTTAAAGTTGATATTCACCACACGAACGAAGATATCGGAATAGTTTTAGGCCAGGCTTTTAAAAAAGCTTTAGATGATAAAAAAGGAATAAAGAGATTTGGTTTTGCGCAGGCGCCGATGGAAGAAGTGGTATCTAATGTTGTTTTAGATATTAATGGGAGAGGTTTTTTAGATTTTAAAGTTCCATCAAAAGTACAAAAAATAGAAAACTATGAATTGGAATATGCAGTGCACTTTTTTGATGGTTTTGCGAAAAATTTAGGAATGAATTTAAATATTGATATTAAAAATGCAAGTAAAGATTTGCATGCTACATTAGAGCCTGTTTTTAAAGCATTAGGTTTAGCTTTGGATCAGGCAACACAGATTGATGTACGCCGTAAAAATGTACCTTCGACTAAAGGTATTATAGATTAGTATGATTGCTATTATTGATTATGGAATGGGTAACATTCATAGTGTTAGCAAAGCTGTTGATTCTTTGGGCGCGCAGATTGTAGTAACAAATGATCCTAAAGAAATAAAAAAAGCTGATAAATTGATTTTACCTGGAGTTGGAGCTTTTGGCGATGCAATGCTTGAGATTAAAAAAAGAAATTTAGATAAAGCTATAATTGAGCATGTTAAAGAAAAAAAATATTTTCTGGGAATTTGTTTAGGGATGCATTTGATATTTGCAACAAGTGAAGAGTCAGTGGGTGTAGACGGATTAAATTTATTAGAAGGTGATATTAAAAAATTTATTGGTAGTAATAGTTTAAAAGTTCCGCATATGGGTTGGAACCAGATAAATTTTAGAAAAGCAGATTGTCCTTTGTTTAAGGGATTAGAAGATAAATCTTCTGTGTATTTTTGTCATTCTTTTTATGTGCAGGCTAAAGATAATTCTGTTATAGCTGCGAGCACAGAGTATGGACAGAATTTTGCATCTATCGCGTGGAAAGATAATGTTTTTGCAACTCAGTTTCATCCAGAAAAAAGTCAGACAGTGGGGTTAAAAATTTTAGAGAATTTTGTTAAACTGTAGGTGAATATGATAATAATTCCAGCGATTGATTTAAAAAATGGTGCGGTAGTAAGGTTATACCAAGGAAAAGAAGATCAGAAAAAAGTTTATTCGTTTGATCCTGTTTCTGTTGCTCAAATGTGGCAAGAGCAGGGAGCAGAGCTGATCCATATTGTTGATTTAGATGGGGCTTTTCAAGGTAAACCTAAAAATTTAGAAGAAGTCAAAAAAATAATTAAAAAAGTAAATGTTAAGATAGAATTTGGAGGTGGAGTAAGAGATAAAGAGACGCTTAAAGAACTTTTTGATATTGGAGTAAGTAAAGTTGTGTTAGGTACCAGAGCGATTAAAGATCCAGCTTTTTTAAAAGAGATATTTGATATTTACAATGATAAAATCAGAGTTAGTATTGATACTAAAGATTCTAAAGCTTTAATTCAAGGTTGGCAGCAAGCGGATATTAATTTAGATTTA
>CAYQXW010000197.1:0-3276 GCA_964421615.1 uncultured Planctomycetales bacterium | reverse complement strand
GCTGCTTAAAGATGTAAGAAAAGTTTATGATCAGCGTGATGAGCGTTTAAGCGGGATGACTGATGAAAGTGTGGACACTTTTTATTCCTGTAAATTATGTCAGAGTTTTGCGCCGAATCATATTTGTATTGTTACTCCGGAAAGATTAGGATTGTGCGGTGCATATTCTTGGCTTGATGCGCGTGCTTCTTTTGAAATTAATCCGACCGGTCCAAACGAGCCAGTTTTAAAAGGGAATGTAATCGACGAGCAAGTCGGACAGTGGGAAAATATAAATAAATATGTTTATGAAACATCGAATAAGACGATAGATAATGTCAGTATGTATTCTTTGATGAATGCCCCGCAGTCTTCCTGCGGATGTTTTGAATGTATTGCTGCGGTTATTCCGGAAGTAAACGGGATTATGATTGTGAATAGAGATTTTACCGGAATGACTCCTAGCGGTATGACATTTACAACTTTAGCTGGTTCTGTAGGCGGAGGAGTGCAGACTCCGGGATTTTTAGGTATTGGTAAATTATATGTGACGAGTAAAAAATTTATTTCTGCAGAAGGTGGATTACAAAGAGTTGTTTGGATGCCCAAAGAGTTGAAAGATATTTTAGCTGAGAGATTACAGAAAAGAGCTCAGGAAATCGGGCAACCGGATTTTATTAGTAAGATTGCTGATGAGACTGTAGCGACAACTGCAGAAGAGTTAATTATTTTTTTAGAAAAAGTTAATCATCCAGTTTTAGGTATGGGTACGTTATTCTAAAGTTTTTTAAATTTTCCCCGATAAGTTTTATGGGGGAGCGATCAAGGTTTGATTTCTTCAGTTAAACAAAGGTGTTTTCTAATACAATTGAGTATTGGAAAGCATCTTTTTTTATTTTAAAAAATGGGGAGAGATATGATTAGTGTGATTAAAAAATTTTCTATTAGAAGTAAAATAGCTGTTTTGATTATTGGGGTTATTCTTAGTTTAATTGTTTTTGGTGTTTATTCTTTTTCTACTTTAAATACTGTAAAAGTAAACGGAAATATTTATAAGAATATTGTTTTGGGCAAAGATTTAATTGCTGATATTTTACCTCCGCCGGAATATATTATTGAGTCTTATTTAGTTGTTTTACAAATGATCAATCCATCTAATTCTGAGAGTGATAATAAGAATCTTATTGAGCGTTTAAAACAATTGCAGAAAGATTATTCAGACCGACATGACTATTGGGTCAATAATCTGGCTGAGAGTGAAATGAAAAAGATACTTGTTGAGGATTCATATAATAGTGCTATGGAATTTTTTGCTGTACTAGAAAATAAATTTCTTCCTTGTATTCGTAATAACAATATTGTTGAAGCACAGAATTTAGCTTTTGGTAATATGAAACAGATTTATGAAAAACATAGATTAGATATAGATAAAGTTGTAGCTTTATCAAATCAGCAAAATCAGATTTTTGAAGTTAAAGCTAATAATATAATAAATTTAAGGACAATTCTTTTTATTGCTTTAATAGTTTTTGTTTCTTTGGTAGCTGTTGTTTTAGGAGCGTTTATTGCAATTAGTATTACCAGACCAATTCATGAAGTTATGTTGAAATTAGAAGAAGGAGCGCATCAGTCAGCAGAATCGTCATCTCAAGTTGCTGCAGCCTCACATCAATTATCACAAGGAGCTACCGAACAAGCGGCTTCTTTAGAACAATCTTCAAGCTCTTTGGATGAAATGTCATCGATGACTCAAGCTAATGCTGATAATGCTGCTAAAGCAAACCAAATTGCTCAGGAAGCTAAATTTTCTGCAGAAAAAGGCAATGAAGCAATGAATGAAATGCAAGCAGCAATGGATGCAATTAATGAGTCCTCAGATAAAATCTCTAAAATTATTAAAACTATTGAAGAGATTGCTTTTCAAACTAATTTGTTAGCTTTAAATGCAGCAGTGGAAGCTGCAAGGGCAGGAGAACACGGAAAAGGATTTGCTGTCGTTGCTGAAGAGGTGCGTAATTTAGCAAAAAGATCCGCTGAATCTGCAAAAGGCACAACAAACTTAATTGAGGATAGTATTGCTAGAGTAAAAAATGGGAATGAAATAGCTAGAAAATCTGCGCAGTCTTTGCAAGGTATAACTGAAAATGCTAGGAAAGTTGCTGATATTATTTGTGAAATTTCCGCAGCTAGTAGGGAACAAGCTGAAGGGATTAGTCAAATAACAAAAGCTGTTTCTCAGATGGATCAGGTTACTCAGCAGAATGCATCAGCGGCGGAAGAATCTGCTTCGGCATCTAATCAATTATCTTCTCAAGCAGAAAATTTGAAAGTTTTAGTTTTACAGTTGCAATCTGTAGTGAATGGGCAAAAGAATAAAAATTTAATTATTAGTTAATCACTGCTTGTAATGGGGAAGTAATTTTTATATAATAAGCATAGTTATTAAAATTTTATTTACTTATTCCCATGAAAATGATTAAACAGAATATATTTGATATTAATAAAAAAAATACTACAGACGAATTTTTTGAAATTATAACTGAAACTAAAAATTTTAAATTTGAACGTATTGTATCTTTAGGCCAAAGTACGCCCGTAGGCGAATGGTTAATCCAAGATAGGGATGAATGGGTTATTTTGTTGTCTGGTCGGGCTTGTTTAAAATTTGAAGGACAGGATTCGGTTGAGCTTGCTCCAGGTGATTATTTGCATATACCTGCTAACTCTCGGCATCGTGTAGAGTGGACCGATGCAAAAGAAACAAGCGTTTGGTTAGCTTTGCATTATGCTGATTTACAGTCTAAATTTTCGCATATTAAAGCAGCAGAAAATGGAATTAGAGAAATAAAAGTTATCCGTAGTAAGAATAGAAGAAAAACTGCTAGTGCTCGTTTGCATAAAGATATACTTCAGATTAAAGTACCGTTTCATATTTCAGAGAAAAATCTCCAAAAATTAGTCGAAACTTTTAAAAAGAAGCTGAAAAATAAGTTGATGCGTAATGAGTTGAATAAAAATGATGATTTGATGCAGTTGGCCAAAGAGTTAAACAAAAAATATTTTGATAATAAATTAAAAATTAAATCCATAGAATTTACTACTTACCAGAATAACAAGTTTGGATGTTGCAATTATACGACTGCTAGTATAAAAATATCGCATCAAGTAGCAAGTATGCCGGCGTGGGTAAGAGATTATGTTTTAGTGCATGAATTAGCGCATCTACTTGTGCCTAATCATAGTAAAAGATTTTGGGATTTAGTAAATCGTTACAAGTTTACTGAACGAGCCACAGGT
>CAYQXW010000196.1:0-3284 GCA_964421615.1 uncultured Planctomycetales bacterium | reverse complement strand
GTATTGCTGTTAATGGAGTATGTTTAACTGTTGTTCATATTAATAAAGATATTGTAAGTTTTGATGTTATGCCGGAAACATTTATTAATACCAATATTAGTTTATTAAAAATAACTGATAATGTAAATTTAGAACGTAGTTTAGAAGTTGGCAAAAGAGTGTCTGGGCATTTTGTTACAGGTCATGTAGATTGTCAGGGGATAATAAGAAAAAAATCTTTTGTAAATGGAAATTTATGTTTCGAAATTGCTATTCCTACTGAAAAATTAAAATTTATCATTCCTAAAGGCTCAATTGCGATTGATGGCATTAGTTTAACTTTATTATCTAAAAAATCCACCACTTTTACGGTATATATCATTCCTCATACATTAGAAAACACTATTCTAAAGTTTAAAGGCCCATCTAGTAAAGTTAATATCGAGTTTGATATTTTAACTAAAAGTATTATTAATAAATAGAAACCTGCCTGGAATAATTATTGTTTTTATCTTTTGAATGATTGAAAACTTTACTAAAGTTTGATATACTAATCAATACTTGCTTATCTATATTTATTATTGCGGGGCGTGGCTCAGTTTGGATTAGAGCGCAGCGTTCGGGACGCTGAGGTCACAGGTTCAAGTCCTGTCGCCCCGACCATCTAGTAACTTTTCTTATGAAAAAACAAATTCATATTGTATATACAGGTCGAGTTCAAGGGGTAGGATTTAGGTATACAACCGAAGAAATTGCTAATAATTTAGGCATTTTAGGGTGGGTTAAGAATCTGAGAAATGGCCAAGTTGAGGTTGTTGCACAAGGTGAAGAAGAAATCTTAAATACTTTTTTGCAGGAGATTAAAGACCATTTTTCAGGATATATAAAGAATATTGATATTCAGTATGAAGAAATAATTGAAGTGTTTAGCGAGTTTATAATTAAATTTTAATAAATGAAAAAAGAAATAAAGAAAAGAATAGAAAACTTAAAGTCAGAAATAAGAGAACATGAATATAATTATTATGTTTTGAGTCAACCTGTTATTTCAGATTCAGAATATGATTTATTGCTTAGTGAATTAAAAAAATTAGAGATAGAATATCCTGAATTTAAAACTGCGGATTCCCCGACACAAAGACTTAGTATAAGTATCCAAGAAGGTTTTAAAACAGTTGAACATAAACAAAAAATGTTTTCTTTGGATAATACTTATTCTTTTGACGAAATTTATGATTGGGAAAAAAGGTTGCTTAAAGTAATTAATGATGAAAAATTTGATTATATGGTAGAACTTAAAATTGACGGGTTAAGTGCAAATTTAACTTATGAAAAAGGTCAATTAGTAGTTGGGGCTACAAGAGGAGATGGTCAACAAGGCGAGGATGTTACTGCAAATATAAAAACTATTCGGTCAATTCCATTATTTCTTAGGGGAAATGATATTCCTGATTTTATTGAGATTCGCGGTGAAGTTTATATGAATAAAAAAGAATTTTATAAATTAAATAATGAAAGAAAAGAAAAACAAGAAATTTTATTTGCTAATCCTAGAAACGCGGCTAGCGGTTCTTTAAAATTATTAGATACTTCAGTTACTGCTTCAAGAAATTTAAGTTTTTTTGCTCATTCTTTAGGTGAGGCTGAAGGAATTAAAATAAAAGACCAGTTTAATTATTATAAATTAATAAAAAACTTAGGAATTCCAATTAATGAAAATAACAAATTGTGCTCTAATATTAAAGAAGTTATAGATTACTGTGAATATTGGCAGAACAAAAGAGATAGTTTAAATTATGAAATAGATGGAATGGTTATTAAAGTTAATAGTATCGATTTACAAAAAAAGTTAGGTTTTACTTTAAAAAGTCCTAGATGGGCAATAGCTTATAAGTTCCCAGCTCGGCAAATTACAACAGTTGTAAAAAAAATTAACATTAATGTCGGAAGAACTGGAGTAATTACTCCTACTGCAGAATTAGAGCCGAAGTTGTGTGGAGGAGTAGTTATTAAAAATGCTACATTGCATAACTTTGAAGAAATTCAAAGGTTATCTCTTCGGGAAAATGATGTTGTTTTAGTCGAACGGGCAGGAGATGTTATTCCTAAAATTGTAAAAGTTATTGAGCGTAAGGGAAAAGAAGATTTTAAAGTGCCTTTAAACTGTCCTGTTTGTAATTCTTTGATAATAAAAGCAAAAGAACAGGAAGTAGCTTTTCGTTGTGTGAATTCATTATGTCCTGCACAATTAGAGCAGGGGTTAATTCATTTTGTTTCTCGTGATGCGATGAATATAGAAGGATTAGGCGATGCAATTATAAGCCAATTAGTGAATTTGAAATTAGTGAATAATTTTGCAGATCTTTATACGCTAAAAAGAGAAGATTTATTAAAACTTGATTTAGTTAAAGATAAAAAGGCAGATAATCTTATTAAAGCTATTGAAAAATCAAAAAGTAACGGATTATCAAGATTGCTTTTTGGTTTAGGAATTCGCCATGTTGGACAAAAGATAGCTTCTATTTTAGCAGAAAAATTTAGTTCTATGGATAAACTAATTATTGCTAAAAAAGAAGATTTTGATTCTATTTATGAAGTTGGATCTGTTATCGCAGAATCAATTATAAATTATTTTAAGCTTAAAAGTACAAAAGATTTAATTTTTGAGTTAAAGAAGGTTGGTGTAAAATTAGAAGAAGATATAAAGAAATTAAATGTTAGTTCTAAATTTTCAGGAAAAATTTTTATTTTTACTGGTGAGTTAACTAAATATACTCGTGAAGAAGCGCAAAGTATAGTACAAAGTTTAGGTGGTAAAATAGCTTCAGGTATAAATAAAAAAATAGATTTTGTAGTAGTTGGAGAAAACGCTGGGTCTAAATTAGAAAAAGCTGCCCAGTTGGGATTAAAGACCATTAGTGAATTAGAATTTATTGAATTAATAAAGTAATAGGAGTTGAATATGTTAAAAAAGAGCATGGTTTGTTTGGTATTAGTTTTTATGTTTTTAAGTTTAAATGGTTGTGAATCTTTAGTGAAGAAGTTTGTGCGTAAACCTAAAAAAGAAAAAAATAAAGCTGTTGATATGGTTTTGATTCCAGAAGAATATAATGCGCCCAATGTTAGTAAAGAAGAATTTTACCGTAAACAGTTTTTAATGTGGCAAAATTGGCATGATGAATTATATCAAGCTTTGAGTTATGGAACAAACCGAAAAAAGTATTTAGATTGCGCTAATGAAGCTATAAAATATTTGAATATTTTAAAGAATTTATTAAAACAAGAGAATGAAAAAACTGCAGATA
>CAYQXW010000195.1:0-3316 GCA_964421615.1 uncultured Planctomycetales bacterium | reverse complement strand
AACCTTACCATTGCCATCTAAATATTTCAACTGTCTGCCAAAAACTTCACCCACCGCCATTGATACACCAACACTAGAATTAATAAAATATTTAGCGCCAACACCAAAAGAATTCTCGCTATATTTCAAAACAACATTTTTATCTCTATTCCTATCCACTTCATATTCACCATAACTCATATCGGCTTCTAAAAAAGCAGTTAATTTATCATTAACTTTATAAAATATACCTGGTTTTTTAGGAACAAGCCTAAAAGTTAAAACATCATTTGGTTTGTATATAAATCCCAAAATAGGCATAACATTCGAATCAAAATCCGGCATTACTGCAACACCTGCAATATAAGTCCATTGATCATTAGGTTTATAAATACCGTAATAATACATCGGAATACGAAACCCAGAACTTCTAAAGTTCCAACTACTTCCAAATATAGATGGACAAATCTCAGCCCTTAAATAAGCATTCTCAAAATTAAAAAAAGGACCAGTGACTTCAAAACATGTACCGACAGATGTTAATGATGACGGCAACTCTACATTAGTAGAATTATTAATACCAATATACTTTGTATCTACTCCAATTTTTACTGGCAATTCACCAAACAATTTCATTCCATAGCTATAATCATAAGAAGACTCAACAATACCGACAGAACCGTCTTGATTTTTTACATCTGACTTAGGAATAACTCTACCAGCATTTTCTCCTTCTAACCCTATTTGGATATCATCATTTTGATCTGCAATAACTTCATCAGCAAAAGATTTATTAATCCCAAAACAACAAAAAATCAAAAGAAAAATTACTATTTTCATATTTACCTCCAATATTTCAACTACTTCTTCCCGACTGCTTTTTAAGCAAACTCAAAAAATTATCATCGCAAGTAAATTTCAACCCCTCTGCCTTATGCACATCTTCCCACGCTAAGTTATAATCATTCTTAATAAAATACACCTGCGCTCGATTATAATAAGCCTCTCCATAATTATATTTTATCTGGATTGCTTTATTATAGTCTGCCAAAGCATGGTCATGCTCGCCTTTTTTAAAAAAACAAATCCCGCGATTATTATACCCTTGCGCCATGCCAGGATTTAGTTCTATAGATTTAGAAAAATCAGTTATCGCTTTATCAAACTCACTTTTCTTACTATACGCTACTCCACGATTTGTATAAGCTACTGCATATTTCGGGTCGATTTCTATAGCTTTTGAAAAATCTAAAATAGCTTGATCAAATTTCCCCTGAGAAAAAAATATTCCGCCTCTATTATTGTAAGGCTGAGCATAAGAAGGATCAATTTGAATTGCTTTATTATAATCCGCAATAGCTTGCTCAAACTCACCTAAATTCTTCAATGCTAACCCTCGATTATTATAAACATGAGCTAAATCAGGATAAAATTCTATAGCTTTATCATAAGCAGAAACAGCTTGTTCGTACTCACCTTTACTCAATTTACTTGCGCCTAAATCCAAATATGCCTGTGCATATTTATTATTCTGCCTGTCATCATCGCCCATCGCTGAATATTTTTTGGATTTTTCTTGAGTCGAATCTTGTTTAATATCCTGATCTTCTTGTGATTTTTTTGGTGTTTTCTTAAAAAACATCAAACCTCCTAAATGTTATAAACACTTCTCATGACTACCAATATACACTACTATTTAGGCATATCAAATTTAATTTCAACATCTTTTTTTTCTTCTTCTGAAATTTTAAAAAAATCTTTAGCTTTCATATTCAACATATTTGCTATAAACATGTCTGGAATCTGAGCAATCCGGATATTATAAGTATTAACAGAATCATTATAGAATTCTCGTCTATCTGCAATCTGACTTTCCAAATAACTTACTCTTTGCTGTAACTGACCAAAATTTTGATTAGCTTTTAAATCTGGATAATTTTCGGCTACTGCAAAAAGCCCCCGCAGCAACCCGGATAAATTTGCTTCAGCAACTGCAGAATCAGCAACATTTCTAGCGGACATACACGCAGTTCTTGCTGCAGTTATTTTTTCAAGAGTCTCTCTCTCATACTTCATATAACCTTCACAAACTTTTATAAGTTTGGGAATTTCATCATATCTTTGCTTGAGGATAACATCAATGTTTGCCCATGCTTTTTCTACATTTTTAGCAAGCATTATTAATCCGTTATACAACATTACTCCATATAAAGCAATACCTATAATAAAAAACAACAAAGCTGCCCCAATAATCAATCCAATCATACCATCCTCCTATTTAAAGTGATAATTCATTATGTTCATTACTAACCACCAAAGCATAATTAAAGCCAAAATTGATCCCCCAAAAATACCAGTAAAAGATTCCCATTTCAATTTATTAATTAAATTTTTTTGACTATAATCTGAAATAACAAAAACTTCACCTAGTGTACCTTTTTCAATAAAAGCCTCTAGTTTTTCCTGCTCAGCAAAATTACTCATCTCATCTTCTAATAATTTCTGTTCAGTCTTAACTAATGCTAAGTCCCATTCCTGCATATCAACGGTACCGTCATTATTTAAATCAAAAAATTTCATTTTCTCCGGATCGTTTTTTAGCGCTTCTAATCTTTTTACAAGCTTTGAATTATACTGTTCTATAAATTCTTCTGCTTTTACCGGTTTTGCGGTACCTAAAATATATACTGTTTCTTTTTCAAGCAAAAACCATTCTTTAAACCTAAGCGTGTAATTGCCCAAAAAACTTTTATAACTTATATTATTCGCTTCCATAAAATTTCTCATGGCAGAAGAAACTTCTTTTCCCCACTCAGTAGAGTACTGATACTTAATAGGAATAATCAATTCAGCATCTTTAGAAAAAACTAAAACTCTCCCGGTTTTATCATTCACAAAAAAAGGGATTTGATAACTTCCTCCTTTAGCAATCGTAACCCAATGTGAAGATTTTCCACTACGCACATATTTTTCTATTTCATAAGAATAAAAAGCACACGGCGTATTAGAAAAAGGAGATACTAAAACATTTTTCTTTTCTACTTGTCCAATAATCTCAACCAATCCCATCGCCAACCCACGAATTGTAGATGTAGGAATATTCTCAATTTTTCTTTTTTTTCTTAACCGGGTAAACCCCCAAAAAAATCCAGCTACACCCATTACTAAAAAAAACAAATTATTAAGTATAAGTTTTTCTTGGCTCATAATGTTTTAAATAAGACTAATACAACTGCCTTCCTCTTTTTTAACAACTTTACTTGCCTCTAAATCATACAAATTTCTAACTTTTTTCAACTGCTTTGAAGAAATAAATTCAGCTTCAAAATCTTCTCCC
>CAYQXW010000194.1:0-3349 GCA_964421615.1 uncultured Planctomycetales bacterium | reverse complement strand
TTCCTCATTTGGAAAGGCTATTTAAAGAAACTGATAGTGAATATTTGAAAGAAGAAATACATAAATTTATGTCAACGCTTCCATGTCCTGAATGTAATGGGGCGCGGTTAAAAAAAGAAGCGTTAGCAGTCACTATTAATGGTAAAAATATTATTGATGTTACAAATATGCCGATTAAAGAATCTCGGGATTTTTTTAAAAATTTAAATTTGACGGAAAGAGAAAAAACGATTTCTCATCAAATTTTAAAGGAAATTTTACAGAGGCTAGAGTTTTGTATAGATGTAGGACTAGATTATTTAACTTTGGAAAGAAAAAGCGCTACGCTTTCTGGAGGTGAAGCGCAGAGAGTGCGTTTGGCTACGCAAGTTGGGTCAAGATTAGTCGGAGTTTTGTATATTTTAGATGAACCAAGCATTGGGTTGCATCCGCGAGATACTTCGAAATTGATTGCAACTTTAAAATCTTTAAGAGATTTGGGTAATACTTTAATTGTTGTAGAACATGATGAAGCGGTAATTAAAAGTGCTGATTATATTGTAGATTTAGGACCTGGTGCTGGGCGTCATGGAGGCGAAGTTATTTTTGCTGGCACTAAACCAGAGTTATTAAAAAGTGAGAAGTCTTTAACTGCTCAATTTTTTAATGGCAAATTTGTAATTCCTTTACCGAATAAAAGAAGAAGTTGGAAAGATAAAAAAAGCATTAAAGTAATTGAAGCAAAAGAGCATAATCTTAAAAATATTGACGTAACTTTTCCTTTAGGTAATTTTATTTGTATTAGTGGTGTTTCTGGTTCAGGAAAGTCTACTTTGATTGAAGATATACTTTTTAAAAGTTTAGCTAAACATTTGTATCAATCAAAAGAAAAACCTGGATATTGCAAGAAAATTACAGGATTAGAACATATTGATAAAGTTATTATGGTTGATCAGTCACCGATAGGACGTACTCCGCGTTCAAATCCAGCAACTTATACTGGAATGTTTAGCCAAATTCGTGATATTTTTAGTAAACTTCCTGATGCAAAAGTTAGAGGTTTTAAACCAGGTAGATTTTCTTTTAATGTTTCTGGTGGCCGATGTGAGGCTTGTTCTGGGGATGGAATTAAAAAAATAGAGATGCATTTTTTACCTGATATTTATATTCCATGTGATGTTTGTAAAGGTAAAAGGTTTAATGATGCGACATTAGAAATAAAATATAAAGGAAAATCTATAGCGGATGTTTTAGAAATGACAGTTGAAGAAGCTCTTGATGTTTTTGAAAATATTCCGAGCATTAAAAATTCTTTGATGACATTATTTGAGGTTGGATTAGGTTATGTGCAATTAGGTCAATCAGCTACCACATTATCTGGTGGAGAAGCGCAGAGAATGAAATTATCCGCGGAGTTAAGTCGCAGGGCAACAGGTAAGACTATATATATTTTAGATGAGCCAACTACTGGGTTGCATTTTGCTGATGTGCAAAAGTTAATTATGGTATTACAAAAATTGGTAGATAAAGGAAATACTGTAATTGTTGTAGAACATAATTTGCATGTCATTAAATGTGCGGATTATATCATAGATTTAGGGCCAGAAGGTGGGGATAAAGGTGGGCAGCTAGTAGCAAGTGGAAGTCCTGATGAAATTTTGGAGTGTAAAGATTCTTATACTGCTAAGTTCATAAAAGAGGTTTTGAATAAATGAAAAAAAGTATTTGTCTGTTAATATTCTTTTTTTGCTTAAATAATATGGTTTTGGCCCAAAATTTAACCGATGCTAAACCAGATGAAGATTTTTTTGTTGCCCAGAAAGTTTATAGTGATGGTTTTTATGATGTGGCAATAAATCTATTTGAAAAATTTATAGAAAAATATCCAGATTCATCATTAATTTATAAAGCAGATTTTTCTATGGGGCAGTGTTTATATAATCAAAACCGTTTTTTAGAAGCGTTGAAGAAATTTGAGTCTATATTAGCTAATAATAAAGCTAAGTCTGTTCACGATGGAGCTTTATATTGGATTGCAGAAGTATATTTTAAGAGTAATAACTTTTTAAAAGCTGAAGAGTTTTATTCTAGGCTTTTAAAAGAATATCCTAAATCAGAATATGCCAAAGAAGCTTTGTACGCTTTAGGGTTATCTTTATTCCAACAGCAGAAATTTCAACAGGCTTTAGAGCAATTTATTAATTTAGAGAAAAATTATTCCCAAGAAGCTAAAAAATTTGAAGTTGCTTTGAAAATTTTAGAATGTTACTACAACTTAAAAGATTATTCTAATCTAAAGCTTAAATCCCGTTTTTATTTGAAAGATTTTGTACAGCAAAAGGGAAGTTTAGTTTTTTACTATTTTTATTTGGCAGAATCAGATTACTATTTGGGTAATTATTTGGAATCTGTAAGTACTTACGAACAGATTATTAAAACTACAGCGGATATTAATATTTTAAACATTTCACGGTTAAGTATGGGCTGGGCTTATCTTAAGTTGAACCAATATGAAAATGCTGAAAAAGTTTTTCTTCTTATTCAAGAAAATAAATTAGATAAGAAAAATTTAGAGCCATATTTTTTAGGGTTGGCAATACTTAATTATGAATTAGGAAAATATAAGAAATCTCTTAGCTATTACGATAAACTTTTACAAGGCGATGTAAATGAAAAAACAATTTTTGATGCGTATTTAGGTAAAGCAAATTCTTTGTATAATTTAGGCGATTATCAACAAGCATCTGAAGTTTACAAACAGGCTTTTAATAAAGTGAAAGATTCTGCAAATTTACAAGATTTTAAAGAAAAATTTATAAATGGTTTAATAGATTCGTTAAGTAAATTTCAATCTCTAGATGCGTTAAATTTAGATATAAATAAATTCGTTAAAGAAGAAAGTTTAGAGAGTAGTAGGATAAATGTTTTATTGCGATTTAGTGATACGTTGGAACAGCATAGAGAATATGCAAAGAGTTTGGAAATATATAAGAAACTTTTAAATGAATATCCAGAGAATTCTAAAAAAGATTATTTATATTATAAAATAAATTTTTGCTTATTGAAACTAGGAGAATATTCTAAAGCTTTTGAAGGTTTTAATAATTTTGAAAAAATGTATCCTAATTCTGAATACTTAGACAAGGTTCAGTATAATATTATTTTGATTAAATTCGAAAATAAAGATTTTGAAGAAGCTTTAAACCTTGCAAAAGATTTTAGAAGTAAATTTAAAAATAGTATTTTTTTATCTGAAGTTATGTTTGTTTATGTAAAGTGTTTGCAGGAGCTTAATAGATTGGAAGAAGCAAAAAACTTTTTGAAGGAAATTAGTATTGTTTTTGTAAATAATGAAGAGGTTAATAAAAGA
>CAYQXW010000193.1:0-3375 GCA_964421615.1 uncultured Planctomycetales bacterium | reverse complement strand
GGCCGGTAACCAGATTCGTTCGATGTTTCCGGATGTAGAGGTGAAAAATATTGAGGATTTTGTTTCGAATAATACTCCACTTTATACTTTGCTTAATTTCACTTGGGCAATTTCAGTTGTAGCTTGTATTATCGCTATTTTAGGTATTATGAATACAATGATCACTTCTGTTATGGAAAGAATTAAAGAGATCGGAATTTTGCGGGCGATTGGTTGGAGAAATTCTAAAATTTTCGCTCTTATTTTGTATGAAGCGGTATTAGTTAGTTTTATTGGAGGATTATTTGGAATATGTTTGGGGTATATCCTAACAAAAATTTTAATTTATTCTCCTTATTTACAGGGAGTGATTAAAGTTAGTTATGATTTGAACGTTATCATGAAATCAGTGGTTAGTTCATTGATCCTAGGTTTTTTTGCAGGATTATATCCGGCAATTAAAGCTATTTCAATAAATCCGATAGAGGTGTTGCGTAATGAGCACTAATACTTTAATTGAAACTAAAAAATTGTGTAAATTTTATTCTGACGGTAATGTTGTTGCTTTAAGTGAAATAAATTTAAAAATTACTCAGGGAGAATTTTTAATTCTTAAGGGGCCTAGTGGAAGCGGAAAGTCAACTTTACTGAATATGTTAGGTGGCCTTGATACTCCAAGTAGCGGAGAAATATTTTTTAAAGATAAACCGTTAACCCGATTATTTAGAAATAGCAGGTTTAGAATTAATAATTTAGGTTTTGTGTTTCAAGCATTTCATCTTTGGCCGACATTGAATGTTCTAGAAAATGTAATGCTGCCTTTAATGGAATCCAAGATGCATAAAATTGATCGGTATATTAAAGCTAAATCTATGCTTGATATTGTTGGGTTGAAAGATAAAGCAAATTCAGCTGTGAATCATATTTCTATGGGGGAGCGTCAGCGTGTAGCTATTGCGCGTGCAATTGTTATGACTCCTGCGATGATTATTGCTGATGAGCCAACTGGGAATCTTGATTCTAAAAATACAGAAAATATTTT
Source organism: uncultured Planctomycetales bacterium (assembly GCA_964421615.1). Taxonomy (GTDB): domain Bacteria; phylum Omnitrophota; class Gorgyraeia; order Gygaellales; family Profunditerraquicolaceae; genus CAYQXW01. Next base: position 2,354 of record CAYQXW010000193.1, on the reverse strand, counting down.
AAACCTTTTTAAAAAAATTAATAAGGAAAGACAAACGACAATTGTTATGGCAACTCATGAACAAGTAGCGATGAGTTTTGCGGATAGGATAATCCAAATTTTAGATGGCAAGCTGCAATGAAAGTAAAGTTTATTGAACCTTCGCGTTACATAGATGAGAAAAAGCTTTTAAAAACTAAAGAACTACTTTTCCCTTCGTTAACTTTGCCGCTTTTAGCAGCATTAACGCCTAAAGATATAGAAGTTTCGATAATTAATGAAAAATTTTCTGATATAGATTTTAATGAAAAAGTTGATATAGTTGGCATAACTTCATATACTTCAGAAATTTTTCGGGCATATGAAATTGCTGATGAATTCAGAAAACGCGGTGTTTATGTGGTTATGGGGGGAATTCATGTTTCATTAGAATCGGAAGAAGCTAGTGAACATGCAGATACTTTGATTATTGGTGAGGCTGAAGAGTTGTGGCCGGAGTTTTTGGCAGATTTTAAATTTAAAAAACAAAAAAAAGTTTATAAATCTGAAAAAAAACCTTTTTTAGAAAAATTACCGGTTCCTAAATATGACTTATTAGAAAGCCAAGCATATATTTCGAATCGCAGAAAAGGAATATATAAACTTTTGCCTTTGCCGTTTGTGCCAATTCAAACTGCGCGGGGCTGCCCGCATGGATGTGATTTTTGTTCTGTAACTACTTTTTTCGGCGGAGAGTTCCGTATGCGTCCGATTGAAGAAGTAGTTAATGAAATAAAAGTTTTAAAAGCTAAAACTATTTTTTTCTTAGATGATAATATTTTTGGTAATCCTGTAAGAGCTAAAGCATTGATGAAAGCTTTAATTCCATTAAAGATTATTTGGACAGGCCAAGCGACAATGACTGCAGCAAATGATCCGGAGTTAGTGTCTCTTGCTAAAAAAAGCGGATGTGTTTTATTAGCTATAGGAATGGAAAGTTTATCTCCTAAAGTTTTAGAGTCAATGGGCAAGAGAATTAACCAAGTTAAAGAATATGAAAAGCAGCTGGCTGTATATCGAGATGCAGGAATTGCAGCAGCTTTACATATGATTTTTGGGTTTGAACAAGATACGCAGGAAGTATTCGGGCAGGCTTTTGATTTCTTAATGAAAAATCGAGTACCGTATTCTTTGTGGTGGCCGATTACTCCGTTTCCAGGCACAAAGCTTTACCAGAAATTAAAATTGCAGAATCGTTTAAAAACTTCAAAATGGTGGTTGGCTCCGGTGAGAAGGTTAGATCAGAAATTTACTGGGACTTTGATGTCGGATGAAGTTTTTTTGAAAAAATTCAGTGAATATTATCTTAGATTTTATAGCGTAAAAAATATTTTAAAACGTACGCTTTGGCCTTTGCAGAAAAGATTTTTATTGAAAATTTTTATGAATTTAATTTTTAAAAAGAAAATTTCAAATGTAGATTTTTGTGGTAATCTAAGCTAGGGGGATTTTTTATGGGGAGCAATTTAAAAAAGTGGCAGCGAAGTTTATTGAGAAATAATATTGAAAAATATCGTGAATCTTTGGAAAGTTATTATATTAAAAATAAACCTGAGATTGATATGGGTTCAGGGCTGCGTGCTTATTCTTTGGTTAGTCCAGCGTTAGGATCAGCTGTTGCGAAAAGAAGGTTAAGATTTATTTTAAACGATATGGTTTCTCGAGAGGATAGAAAAGAAGAAGGTGATAATATCTCTTGGGAGAGTCGGACTCCGCATTTTATTACTATTGCAGTTACTTATAATTGTCAGTGTGATTGTAAACATTGTTCTGCTTATTTATATCAGCAGGATGTGAAAAAAAATAATACAGCTTTGACTACTCAGGAGCTGAAAGATGCAGTGAAACAGACTGTAGATATGGGCACAACTTGTGTTGTTTTTACCGGCGGAGAACCGTTGCTTGTTCCGGATATTTATGATTTGGTGAAAAATGTTGATAAAAAAAGAAGTATCTGCACAGTTTTTACTAACGGGGAACTTTTAAATGAAGAAAATGTTAAAAAATTAAGAGAAGCAGGAGTTTTTGGTGTTTTTGTAAGTTTTGATTTTGCAGATGCAAAACAACATGATGAAAATAGAAAAAAGCCTGGTATTTTTGAAAAAGCGGTTGAGGGAATAAAACTTTGTCAGAAATATAAAATATTAACAGGTATTTCAACTTATGGAACTCGAGAAAAAATTGAAAGCGGTGAGTTGGATAAAATAATGGATTTAGCGAAAAGGTTAAATGTTTTAGAGGTTTTTTTATTTGATGTTATTCCTACCGGAAGATTATCGGAAAACTATGATTGTATGTTAAGTGAAAATAATTTTGTTCAGGTAAATGCTTTCCGG
>CAYQXW010000192.1:0-3377 GCA_964421615.1 uncultured Planctomycetales bacterium | reverse complement strand
TACAACATCCGCAGCAAATAAATTAGAACTTAAAAAACTTGAAAATAATATACCTAAAATCAAAAGATAAAAAAATCTTCTCAATTAGGTCCTCCTTAAAATTTTTATATACTTACCCCAGGTTTTCCTGGGGTAAGTATTATTTTTTATTTTACAACAATTGTAACTGTAACAGTTCCTGAATACTGACCTGATGCTTGTGTTAATGGAATAGGCGTAAATCCAGGAAAAGGTGTTCCACCACCTGCTTTTAAAGGTGGAAAACCATAATAAGCCTGAATTATTCTAGCAGTACCCGTTCCTGATTCACTAGAATATATCAACTTATTAGGATCAATCGCTGAACCAGCAGAACCTAAAGTAGCACCAGCTGGAATTCCTCCCTGCTTCACTGCACCACCACTATACTTCCATTCATCAGTTTCACTATATACAGGTGTCAATCCAAAACTGCCTGTAGGTAAACTATGTGTACCATCAGTAATTCCCAAACAACTACTTCTTATCTCATAAGGTTTACCAAAAGAATCCGCATAAATATTTACGCAATATCCTGATTTACTAAAAAATAAACCGGCATTACTATTATCATCCAATAAATAAGTAAACTTACCAAAATCCATAGAAGTAGCTACACTAGAATTAGTCCAAGGATTACCATCAGGATCGCCATCAGTAAATTTTAAAATAACGATAGTAATAGTCGGAGAAAATTCCGGCACCTGCGCATTCACAGCAATAGTCTCTGAAGACCCTGCAAATGCAACAGAAGCTATACCCAAGATACACACAAAACCTAAAATACTTGTTAATAGTTTTTTCATAACTTATTTTTCCTAATTTTAAATTATGGATACAAAGTTATTTTTACGCTTGCACTATAACTTCCACCTTTTTGATTTGGTGGTATCATAACTTTTGAACCAACAGCTGCAGTTGGATCTCCAGTTATACCAAAATAAACTCTGAAAATATCAGATGTACCTGCTGTGTTTGATGTATAAACATCATAAGTAGTAGTAGAACCTGCTGTTCTTTTGGTTGTGTTTAACCCAGATGTATAAGAAGTTGCAATAGTACCATCAGAATTATAATGTACACCACCAGAAACAGTAAAACAATCATTAGACAAGGTTGTTGTACCATCAGTATGTCTTAAAGGAGCTCCAGTATACTGAACTCTATAAGCTGAACCTGAATTACTATTTGCTGCAACTAACGCTACAAAATGATAACTTGCTGTCAAAGCTGAAGAAGGATCACCAGTAACTGCATTTACTAAAGTACCAAAATTCATATTAGGATATAAATTTGTATTCCAATCATAAGTTGTAGAACTTGTACTTTTGTAAACTTTTACATCAAAACTAGAACTAGCATTAACTGTCGCTGTAACTGTAATCGGTTTATCCACTGCTGCAAAACTCACACCTGCCAAAACTAAAGGTAATACTAAAATTGCCAAAACCGCTAAACGCTTAACCATTTCTTGTTTCCCCCCTTTTTTAAAGTTATATTTAAACACTTTCCTATTTTTAAAGCTCAGATAAAGAATAAACAATAGAAGAAGAATAATCTCCAGATTTTACATCCCAAGGAACTGATAACTCATAAACAGCCTTAAAATTATCTTCTGATCCTTTTTTATCAGAAATAAATAAAACGGTATCATTTTTTTCCACTGGTTGTTTATTAGTAATTTTTAAAGTACCTTTTGTTTCTGCTAATACATCAGTAAACACTGTAAAATACTTGGGATCAATAATCTGCCCATCTTTAGTACTTAACGGAGCAAGTACTTTTTGTGTCACTTGATACATTCTTCCCAAATTAGACTTTATCTTTACTTCAACTTCATATTTACGTTGCGGATCATTTGGTTTGATCCCACGAAACATAACCATATTTGTTCCTAAATCAGTATTAAACTCTAAATCAAAAATTTTCTCAATATTAACTTCTAACGCAAATTGAGCAATGACTTGATAATTTCCAGAATTCGCAGGAGACTCAAGTAAATATTTAACATTATTTCTATATAAACCAACTTTTGTTACTGCATCCTTCACTAAATCATAGTTAACAACAAAACTATCAGAGCTTCCACTTAAATCCGAAGTATAAATAGTTTGTTGATTATTACTTAAAACTTCATTATTTTTACCAGAACCACTCTTTAGAGTAACGGAATAATTTATAGAAGATAATAAAAGTTGATTTCCCTCATTCGAATTAAAATCATTAGAAAAAACTTGATAAATTTTATACTGACCTCCTAAAGCTCCGTCAATATTAAAAGTAACTTGCGAATTTTTTATTTTTTCAGGATCAGAATTAATTCTAATAGTTTTAGAAGCATCATCAGTAGAAACATTTATTAAAGACTGAGCATCAACCTGAACTAAAACATTCAAATACACTGTAACTGGATTCTGTACCCCATCAACGGACTCTATCGTAAAACCAATTCTGCCACGATAACTTCCAGCAGGAACATTTAATGGACCTTTTATATTATACACTAAAGTAAAACTATCAGATTCACCTTGACTATTAGATGTATAAATTATATTTCTAGATAAACTAACAGGAGTTTCTTGATCAACAGAAATGGTTCCTAAGCGATTAGAACCTCTTAAAGAATAAACAGTAAAATTATTAAAATTTGATAAACGATTGCCCTGTGCACTAGTTAAAGATTCAAACAAAACTTGGATAACTCGATATTGTTTTCCTAAATCAGATCGAACATCAACAATAATTTCTTTGCTACTCACTGGAGTTGCAAAATTAAATTTTCCAAAATCTAAATCATAACCACCTTCATAAGGCCTAACTGAAAGTGAAAAATCTGCAAAAGAAATACCACTCAGAATTGAAAAAAAACTGATTAGCAAGAGAGTTATTTTTAAAAATTTATTTATCATTTTTTAACCTTCTTTTGTCTTACTATACTCCAAAGAAAGAAGCATGTCAACAAATTTTGGTTTTAACTAAATTATTTATTAAAGTATTAAAAAAGTATAAATAATTATAACTTAATATTATAAGTAATTCAAGGAATTTAGACAAAAAAAAGGAGTCCCTAAAAAGGACTCCTACTTACTTATCTAATTTACTTATTAGTTATTTAAATCAACAATTCATCATATTTATAGGCGTTGCAAATAAACTTATTTTAAGAGAATGCAAAAAGAAAATCTTATATACTTTATCATTATTTGTAATATAAATGCTACCCTTCATCTTACAAACAAACTTTTCAGTTCTAATTTTTGTGTTTCTTTCTTTTAAAACTGACAAAAACGGAGTAGATTCTACTTGTTCTTCATTTTTAGCTAATTCTTTGATAAAATAGATAAAATGCCTACGAACAA
>CAYQXW010000191.1:0-3417 GCA_964421615.1 uncultured Planctomycetales bacterium | reverse complement strand
ATCCCATTCTGGGATTTTCGAAGATTAAGCTAGACAGCATGGATTACATGGTTGGTCTTCAAGCAATGAACGAAGGTGTGTCACCTCACAAATCAATCAATGCCTCACCAGAGGATACCGACTACAAACTTATCAGCAGTTCTGCTCTTGTGCTTGCAAGTAATATGTGTCAAAAAAACACTCGTAATGGCAAGTTAACAAAGATGCATATCACAACTGGATTTCCATTTGCTACTTATCAAATGAATCGCGACAATGCTGCCGAGTTCTTCCAAGATGAGAAGATTATCACATACTACAAGGCAGAAGAGACAGGCGACATGAAGACAGAGCAAAAGGTTATCTCTATTGCTAAAGTTCATGTTTTACCTGAAGTTATGGGCTGTGATATCGCTATCAGAAAAGGAGAAAACCCAATTGATGGTAATTATGTTATCATAAGCTTGGGTTACGGCACATGTGAAGGAGCAGTGAGTACCCCTGATGGTCTAATGAACAGAACGCTATTCAGCACTCATGGAATGAGTTATGCAATTAATCTATTCACTCAAGAGTTGAATAAAAACGCATATCTTAGACTAAAAACTGAGCATCAGGTTGACCAAATCTTTACAAAAGGATTTATTTACATCGACAGAAAGAAAAAAGATTTTGCTCCTGAAAAGCGTAAAGCTCTTCAACTTTATTACACAAACGTAATCTCTCCTATCATCAAACGTTACATTACTGATGAGGATTTTGAGCAATGTCAAAAAATTGCAGAGATAATTAAAAAAGCAATTGGTTGGAGAAAAGATATTTTAATTGTTGCTTCTTCTGATATGTATCATGGATATGACTGGGAAGAATCTCAAAAAATTGATGATGTTGCTATTCGTTATTTAAAGAGTATGGACGAAGTAGGTTTGTTTCAAGCTTTAAAAAATCAAGAAGCTCAGCTTTGCGGAGGAGCTCCTGTTGTAACAACATTAATAGTGTCGAAAAAGCTAAAACATAATATAATAAAGTTGTTAGAACACACCAATTCTGCTTTTGTAACTGGAAATAAAGAAAAAGGTAATTGGACTGTAGGTTATAGTGCTTGGGTTATTGATCAGCCGATTAAGGAGGTTAAAATGGGTTTATTAAATATTGAGCAAAGAAAAAAAATGTTAAGTTTAGCGAGAAAAAGTATTGAACATTACTTATTAACAGGAGATAAACTTGAAGTGCAGGAAGATGATCCTCAATTAAAAAAAGAAATGGGAGCCTTTGTAACCTTGCACCAGAATGGGCAATTAAGAGGATGTATTGGAAATTTAATTGGTAGTAAACCATTATATTTGACTATTCGGGATATGGCAGTTGAAGCAAGTGTTAATGATCCTAGATTCCCTGCTGTTAAACCAAAAGATTTAAAAAATATTGATATAGAAATATCAGTTTTATCCCCGATGGAAAAAATTGATTCTATAGAAAAAATTAAATTAGGTGAACATGGAGTATTGATAAGAAAAGGTCTTAGAAGCGGAGTTTTTTTACCGCAGGTAGCAACTGAAACAGGCTGGTCTAAAGAAGAATTTTTATCGCAATTATGTTCTCAGAAAGCTGGATTGCCAGCGGATGCATGGAAAGATAAAACGATAGAAATGTATATTTTTACTGCTGAAATTTTTTCAGAAAAAGCAGAATAGAATAAATGTTTTCAGTTTTAGTTAGTTTTTTTATTACGGGAGTATTTTTTTCATTTGGTCCATGTTTGTCTAGTTGTGGACCAATTTTATTTTTTTATACTTTAGGCAATGAAAAAAACTCTAAAGAGAGTTTATTGTTTTACATGTTTTTTTCATTTTCTAAAATACTAATTTATATTCTTCTTTCTTTTTTAATTTTTTGGTTGGGAGAGCTGAGTATAAAAACACAAGTAGCGTATTTTTCGCAGTATGTAAATAAATTTGGTGGTGTTTTTATTGTTTTAATCGGTCTTTTGATGATATTTAGAAATAAAGCTAAAATAAGTATCTTAGATTTTTTTATTGAGAAATTAATAAAAAAAGATTTAAAAAATAGTATGGTTTTAGGAATTATTTATGGATTAATCCCTTGTGCTCCTTTTTGGGCTGTGTTATCTTATATAGGGTTGTATTCTAAAAGCTGGCTTCAGAGCGTGATTTATACTTTATTTTTTGGTTTAGGAACTTTTTTGTCGCCACTTTTAATTTTAAGTTTAGCAAATTCGAGTATAAATATTTTAATAAAAAAATATTTAATTAAATGGGATAGAATTATTTCTTTAATAAGCGCAATGGTAATAATTTATTTAGGTATTAGTTTATTTTTAAAAGGGTAGATATGACAAGGTTTTTCTGTTTAAACAAAGAAATAAAAGATAATAAAGTTTTTTTAACTGATAAAGAGCAGTTTCATCATTTAAAAAATGTTTTACGTTTAGAAATAGGGGATAAAGGCGTTATTTTTGATGAAATTTCTAATGAGTATGAAGTAGAGCTAGAAATCATTAATAAAGATAATGCTGTTTTTAAAATTATTACTGCAAAAAAAAGAAAAGATTTACAAAAAATAGAAATTTGTTTAGCTTGTGCTATTCCTAAAAATACTAAGATTGAAGATATAATTGATAAATGTACTCAATTGGGAGTAGATAGAATTATTCCTTTGATTACAGAAAGAGTTATTGTTAAGTTAGATGAAAATAAAAAACAGGACCGTAAAAAACGTTGGGAGATTGTGGCATTAGCAGCATGTAGGCAAAGTCAGAGAAAAACGATCCCCACTATTGATGATGTTTGTAGTTTTAATGAAGCTTTAGAAAAATCTAAATCTTTTGATTTAAAAATAATCCCACATTTGATAGGCGATAGGAATTCGTTAAAAAATATTTTAGCTCAAGATAAGTTTAAAAAAGTTTTCATTTTTATTGGACCTGAAGGAGATTTTACTCCAGAAGAGGTGGAGAAAGCGTTGAATAATGGTTTTAAGGCGGTTTCATTGGGAGAACAAGTATTAAGAGTTGATACTGCAGCTATTTCTGTAGTTGGTTTTATAAGGTTTAGTGATTTATGAAAACTTTTAGAATTTTTACTTTAGGTTGCAAAGTTAACCAATATGAAACACAGCTTATACGCGAACAATTAGAAAGTTGTGGACTTCAAGAAGTAGATAAAAGCACAACAGCAGATTTATATATAATTAATAGTTGTACGGTAACGCATCATGCAGACCGAGATTCAATCCATTATATTAATAAGTCTTTTAAAGATAACCCAGATGCAAAAGTCGGAATAACTGGTTGTTTAACAGTTTTAGATAAAGATAAATTAAAAAAATTTGGTCAAAATTTAATAGTTATTCAAGATAAAGATAAAATTTTAGAAAGTTTAGGAATAAATAATGAATTAGTACCTAAAACAATTTTTT
>CAYQXW010000190.1:0-3470 GCA_964421615.1 uncultured Planctomycetales bacterium | reverse complement strand
TTGCTATTATTAATAAACCTATAGATCTTGTTGTACATCCTGCTCCGGGAAATGTTGAACATACTTTAGTAAATGCTTTGATTTATAAGTTTAAAGAGTTATCCAGTGTTAATCCTGATCGACCAGGTATTGTGCATAGACTTGATAAAGAAACTTCTGGTCTTATGATTATCGCTAAAAATAATAAGTCTCATCTTTATTTTGTTGATGCTTTTGAAAAACATGAAATAAAGAAAAAGTATGTAGCTTTAGTAAAAGGCGAAGTTAAGTTTCAAGAAAATATTATAGAAATGGGGATTGCCCGTCATCCTCAAAAAAGAGAGAGTATGGCAGTTTCTGAATCTGAAAATGCTAGATATGCGAAAACGTATTATAAAACACTCAAGAGAACAAAAAAATTCAGTTTATTGGAGTTACATCCTTATACAGGTAGAACTCATCAGCTAAGGGTGCATCTAGATTATATCGGACATCCTATCCTAGGTGACAAAAAATATGGTGAACATAACGAATTTGCAAGGTTAGCTTTGCATGCTATCTATTTAGGTTTTAACCATCCCACAAAAAATAAGTTTGTTGAATTTAAAACAACTATTCCTAAAGAATTTCTTGATTTTATCGATAAAAATAGTTGATATTATTAATGCAAAGTGATATATTAAACAATTGGGTCTGTAATATATAATTTGGAGGATATATGATTGATAAAAAAATGTTACCTGTATTTGCTGCTATTTTTATTTTAATTGTAGTTTTTTTAGTTTTATTACAACAGCAAAGGAATAAGATTACCAAATTAGAAACGGAACTCAGTGAATTAGATACTATGTATCAGGCAGAGAAAACAAAAGCTGAAGATTCCAGTAAAAAATTAGTAGCGTTGAATGCTACTGTTCAGGAGTCGGAATCTCAAATCAAATTGCTTACCGAAGAAAATTTAAAAATAAAACAAGATAAATTGCAGGCATTAAGTGATGTGAGCACAATTAAATCTGATTTTGCTTCTAAATTGATTACTAGAGATGATGAATTAAAAAATAGTAAAAATAAAGTTAGAAAAATGGAGCTTTATTTAAAGAAAGTTGAAGCAAAAAATAAAGAATTAAAAGTAAAAGTTACAAATTTTGAAAAGAATAATAGTAAAGTTGAATTGGGTAAAATAGTTGTTACTCCTGAAGTTAAACCTGCTGTAGTTGAACAAAAAATTCCACCAGTAACTTCTGTTGTTGAAACAAAAACTGAAAATATTGTTGTTGAAAATAAAGAAGAAAAAATTGCGAAAAGTTCTGTTGTAGAAAATAAAACAAAAATTACTAGCGGACTAGAGGGTAAGGTAACTGTTGTAAATAAAGAATATGATTTTGCAGTTATTAATTTAGGCGATAAAGATGGAATAAAACCAGGTGATATGTTTACAGTGTTCCATAATAACAAACCATTTGGTGAATTGAAAGTTGAAAAAGTTCAGGAAAGCATTTCTGCCGCAGCTTTTATAAATAAAGAAGTTAAAGAAAAAATCACTGTTGGGGACAAAGTTTTTCAAAAAGTTTAATGGATGGAGTTTTTAGTTTTAAACAGGCAGTTAAAGTTAAAGGTCAGCTTAATCTTCTAGGTGACAAATCTATTGCTCATAGAGCTATAATTTTAAGTTCTATGGCGTTTGGCAAAACCACGATTTATAATTTTCCTTTTCATAATGATTCAGAAGCGACAATAAAATCATTTCAAGCATTAGGCGTAGATATAGTAAAAAATACTTCTAAAAATATTGTTTATGTTAATGGTGTAGGGTTAAGAGGATTTAAGGAAAGTCTTTATCCTATTTCTACAGGTGAATCTGGGACTACTTTTCGTTTATTGCTTGGGGTTTTAGCCGGCCAGAATTTTTCTACTCAAGTGACTGCTGATACTGCTCTTGCTAACCGTCCGATGAAAAGAGTAACTATTCCATTAAGGTTAATGGGTGCAAAGATATCCGCAAGAATTAATAATAATGAAGAATATGCGCCAATTATTATTAGTGGTGGAAATATTAAAGCTATAAAATATAAGATGCCAGTTGAATCCGCTCAAGTGAAATCTGCAATTCTTTTAGCCGGTCTTTATGCTGATAAAGTAACGCAAGTTATCGAGAAAAATAAATCAAGAGATCATACTGAACGTATGTTGAAATTGTTTGGAGTTAAAGTTTATACTGGAATAAAAACGGTTAAACTTTATCCATCTAAAAAATTAATTTCCCCTAAGGAAATTTATATTCCTTCAGATATTTCTTCTGCTAGTTTTTTTATTGTTTTAGTATCTATTTTAAAAGAATCAGAAATTATTATAAAAAATGTAAATTTAAATTCATCTAGAATGGGGATTATAAAAGTTCTCAAGCGAATGGGTGCCAATATTGTTTTGAAAAAAAATAAATCCAAAGATAAAGCTTTTACTTATGAACCTATGGGAGATATTTATGTTAAAAGTTCTTGCTTAAAAGCTACTAAAATTAAATCAAGTGAAATTCCCTCTTTAATTGATGAATTACCTATTTTAATGGTTGCTGCTATTTTTGCTAAAGGAACTACTTATTTTGAATCAGTCAAAGAATTAAGGGTCAAAGAAACAGATAGAATAAATTCTATGGCAGATAATTTAGCTCTGATGGGTGGTAGAATCGAAATTATAAAAAATAAAAATAATGAAGATTTATTAGTTACAGGAATGAAAAATTTAAAAGGCGCTGCGTTTAAAAGTTACAATGATCATAGAACTGCTATGAGCATGATTATTGCTGGATTAGCTGTTTCTGGAGAAAGCAGTGTTGATGAAGTTAAGTGTATAAATAAATCTTTTCCTAATTTTATTGAAGTTGTATCTTCTCTAACATCTTGATTCTTATTATTTTAGTTAACATTTTATTTGACATAGAGTTTAAACTCTGTTAAAATCCAAAATACTACAGATTATTTTTATTATTATAAAATAATATCTTAATAAGCCCTTTTAAGGAGATATGAGCATGGGAAAGCTTAACGAAATACTAAAAAAACTTGTGAATTATGTTTTGGGGTTGTTTTCCAACGATATGGGGATTGATCTAGGAACTGCTTCCACTTTAGTATTTGTGAAAGGCGAAGGAATTGTTCTTTGTGAGCCTTCTGTAGTTGCAATTGAAAAAGGTACTTCTAATGTTTTAGCTGTTGGTGAAGAAGCTAAACGAATGTTAGGTAGGACGCCAGGGAATATTGTAGCGATTCGTCCTATGAAAGATGGTGTAATTGCTGATTTTGATATCACTGAAGCAATGTTAAGACATTTTATAAAAAAAGTTCATCATAAAAGAGTTTTAGTCCGTCCACGAATATTAATTGCTATTCCTTCTGGAATTACCGAAGTAGAAAAAAGAGCGGTTAAGGATTCAGCAGAACGTGCAGGGGCGAGAGAAGTTTTTTTAATTGAAGAGCCTATGGCTGCGGCAATTG
>CAYQXW010000189.1:0-3506 GCA_964421615.1 uncultured Planctomycetales bacterium | reverse complement strand
GGGAGATATAAGGGATAGGTTGGAAGCAATAAAAGCAAAAGATATTATGTCTAAATTTGCAATTACAGTTAAGGAATCAGATTTACTAATTAAAGCTGCGCATTTGATGATGCGTTTTAAAATAAGTGGTATGCCAGTTATCAATGACGATCATAAAATTGTTGGGATTATTACCGCAACAGATCTTTTTAGGATTATGAGTTCTAACTTTGCTTCTGATAGCCATTTAGATATTCGAGGCATAATTATTAATGATGTTATGACTAAGCAAGTACATTCAATTGATGAATCAACATCATTAGTTAGTATTATAAAAATTATGTTTACTGAAAATATCCATACTCTTCCAATCGTTAAAGGTTTGGATATTGTAGGAATAATTGGTAGAAGAGATGTTATTTTTACTTATTATAATGTTGTGGGAATAGGTGATTAAAAGCTTAAAGTATTAAGAGACAAATAAAAAACCCTCGATTTCTCGAGGGTTTTTTATTTGCTAACTAGCTATAATTATTTATCTAATTTAAAGCCGATATAATAAGCACCGACAACATCGTTGCCAGCTTTGATTGGTTCATAACCAGCTTCAAACTGTGTACCTAAAACATCAACTTGGCCGTAATAAGATTCGCCTTTAATTAAAGCTGCATAAGCTTTTCCAGCTGCATCAAGATTGGTTCCTACAGCGCGATTTCCTTCTTTAACAACGTTAGTGCTTACACGTATAAAATCTTCGCCTTTTTTAACAAATACTGTAGCGGTACATCCGGAAGCTTCTTTAAGTTCATCTACGATTGCATAGTTGCCATTGATTTTTGTTGTTCCAAATGTTAAGCTCATGCCATCTGCTTTTGCGTCGCCTAATTTAGAAAGTTTATCTTTTAATGAAGTCATTGAATCTTTGACTTTTGCTGCTAAATCAGCTTGTGCAAATGAAACACCTACCATACCTGCAAAAAAAAGAACAGCTACAAAATAAATGAAAAACTTTTTCATTTCTTCCTCCTAAAAAAGTTACTTTTGTTGTTTTTTTCTTTATACTATTTTTCTCCCCAGAATTTTATTTTATAGATGATCCTCCTTTCTCTAGTTTTTATGTCTAAATCTTAGACAGTAGTATTCTAGTAATTACATTAAAATTATCGGCAATTGGTATGTTAAACTTTAATCAGCAGTAGTAGTCAAATTAAGGTTTATATAAGTATTTGTTTAATCAAGAAGACTAATATATAATATTCTAATGAACAAAAAAAATATTATTTTAACTGTTTTGCCGTTATTTTGGCCTAAAATGCCTTATTTGGGTATAGGATTTTTACAAAGTTACCTAAAAAAATTTCAGATAGATTCTAAAATTTTTGATTTAAATAACTATTTTTTTAATTTAGTTGACGCTGATTTACAGAAACAATGGATGGTTAGTTGTAATATTGATTTAGAAAGGAATATCTTATCGTTTATCAAAGATAAGTTTATTAATGAATATAAAAATATTATTAAAGAGTTTAGTGCTGCTGATTTTTTAAGTTTTTCTTGTTTTAAAAGTAATTTCTGTTCCACATTAGATTTTATTAAAGAAGTTAAAGACATAAATCCTAAAGTAAAAATAATTGTAGGTGGTCCGGAAATTACTAGACAGTATTTTATAGGCGGAAAAGATATTTTTAAAAAATGGCAGACTATTATTGATCATTTTGTAGTTGGGGAAGGTGAAAAACCGATTTTGAATTTTATGCAAGGTAAAAATCAAGATTTTATTTCTATTTTTGATGAACTTGAGAGCTTAACAGAATTAGATTACCCTAATTTTTTAGGATGTGAAATAAAAAATTATCCAAGTAAGAATGCTTTGCCTATTTCTTTTTCTCGTGGATGCATTAGAAAATGTAATTTTTGTTCAGAAAGATTATTGTATAAAGGGTATCGTAATCGAGCAGTAGAGAATTTGATAGCGGAGATAGAATTTCACAAAGAAAATAATAATATTAAATATTTTGTTTTTTTTGATTCGTTAATAAACGCGAATTTAAAATTATTGGAAAAATTTTGTGATCTGATTATTGATCGGTTTGGGTCTATCAACTGGGAGGCTCAGATTGCAGTGAGAAATGATATGCCGCAAGATCTCTTGAGAAAAATGAAAGCCAGCGGCTGTTATAATCTTTTTGTAGGGTTGGAGTCAGGCTCCGATAATATTTTAACTAAAATGAATAAAGGTTTTACTACTGATGATGCAAAAAACTTTTTTATTCAATTAAAACAAGCTAATCTTTTTTTTGGTGTTAGTATAATTGTAGGTTTTCCTGAAGAATCAGAAGCTGATTTTAAGGATAGCCTGGATTTTATAGTCGCTAACAAAGAATTAATCCCTAAAATTGAGCAGGTTAATCCATTTACTTATTATGATGGTACTTTAACCGATAAAAGTTGGGATTATAAGCAAACAAATGTAGGGATGAAAAGAATGGATTTATTTTTAGAGGTAATAAAAAAAGAAGGATTTAAATATACTAATGCTTTTATAGGTAATTTAATTGAAAAGAATGCCGGAAATTCAAGAAGTTAAAATAACTAGAGTTTTAAATCCAACATCTATAGATTTAGGTGAATTTGTCATTAATCCTTTTATGGGATGTGAGTTTAGTTGTCTTTACTGTTATGTGCGTTCAAATAGAGTTGTTAGTAAAAGAAATAAGCCTTGGGGGGAGTTTATAGATGTAAGAATTAATTCTTTGGAGCTGCTTGAAGAAGAGCTTCAGTTAAAACGGCCTAAACAAGTTTTATTAGGTTCCACTACAGAATGTTTTCAACCTGTTGAAAAACAATATGGAATTACTAAAGGAATCTTAGAGATTTTAAATAAACATAAAGTTAATTATGTTATTTTAACGCGTTCGCCTTTTATTGTAGAGTATATTGATTTACTGAATAAAGGATTTTGTAAAAGGATTTATTTTACTATTAATGATTATTTACCTGAATTAAAGCTTTTACTTGAACCGAGAAGTCCTGATTTTTCAAAAAGAGAAGAAGCTATTAATTATTTGGTTAAGAATGAATTAGATGTTGTAGCTTACTTTTCTCCAGTTATTCCTTGGATTTCAAATTATAAGGATGTTTTTAGTAAGTTTCCTTTAGTGAAGCAAATTGATTTTGAATGTTTAAACTTTAATCTACAGAATATAAAAGATATACTCGATAATATTATTAGGTTTTATCCTCAGTTAATGCAGGATTATAAAAAATTAGTGAGCGATAAAGATTTTTATGATCAAGTTTGGAAAGGTATTATTGATGAAATTAGTAATTTAGCTACAGGGAATAAGAAAGTATTTAATATATATACGCATCAATATGGAGATTTTTTTAAAAATAGTTATGGAAAAATTTGAAACTTTATTTGGGATTAGTAGGGATTCAGTTAAAGAAAACTGTGTTTTGTTGCCATTATTACCAAAAGGTTTTTTGCATGCATGCGGTTTAAAAGAACTTAAAAAAGGTAAGTT
>CAYQXW010000188.1:0-3558 GCA_964421615.1 uncultured Planctomycetales bacterium | reverse complement strand
CTCAAAAATACTTTACTCTTTCTAATTAATTGATATAATAACCGTAGGCTGAAAACTCTTATGAAAAATCATCTACCACAAAAAAATTGTGGGTGGATGTTTTTTGTAAATTTTCATTAAATAATATAGATTGGAAAGTTTAGGAACTGGTGTTTAAGAGGAGGCAGAAAAATGCATAGCATTGAATCAGCAGAAGATAAAAGAGTTTTTGCAAGGTTCCCAGTAAAATTAACGATGAGATATTTGGATTTAATGGCCAATAATGAAGGACAAGCTTTTGCGGAAGATATTAGCGCAAAAGGAATTGGTATTAAAACAAATGAATTATTGAGACCTAATACTCCGTTAGAAATGTGGTTGCAAGTTCCAGATAAGGGCGAGCCTCTTTATACAAGAGGAGAAGTTGTCTGGTCTGAAGTTGATATGTCTGAGCCTCGTAAATTTAAAGCAGGTGTAAATTTGGAAAGAGCTGATTTAATGGGTGTTTCTAGAGTTATGAGAGTTTTAAAACAGCGAGTATAAAATTGCTTAAACTAATATTTTTTAAAATAGCTACTTGGGGGGCTATGATCGAATGAAAAAAAACATAGTAAAAAAATTTTCCACTTTAATAGCCTTTTTAATAATCTTTTTATTTAATTCCTCTGTTTTTGCACAAGAAAATAATAGTGTTCAAACTCCCCAAACCAATATTGAAAAAAAAGAAAATTCTTCGGATTTAATTAATAAAGCTTGGGAAGCTCATGGAAAAAAAGATGTCGAGAATACTTTTAAATATTCTCAACAGTGTATTGATTTATATAAAGAACAAGCTAGTAAATTGCAATCCGGATTAAAGTCTTTACCTAAAAATAAAGATGAAATAGAATCTGTTCAGGTTTTAAATGATGTCGCAATTGCTTATTTTATACAAGCTGAAATTTTAATGCGCCAAGGTAAAAACGATGAAGCTAAAAAAGCTTTTGAAAATATAGAAAAAAATTATTCTTATGCTCAAGGCTGGGATCAGCGTGGTTGGTACTGGCAGGTTGCAGAAGCTTCCAAGCAGAGTATAAAAAAGATTGATCAAGGTACGATTGAAATTGAGCAAAAGAAAAAAGTTAGCCAGTTACCGACGAAGATTGTGTTATATGATTCAGGAAAAGAAGATTTTATCGATTATGAAAAATACGGTGAATTTCAAAATGTCGGTACGGAAAATTATAAATATTTAGTAAAAGACCAAGAAGGTTTATCTGTAGCAGTGGGTGAAGGAATTTATCCTAATACTACCTCTGTGCGTTGGGATCCTGAATTTAAAAAAGCTCAAAAAGAAAAACGTTTGGAAGGATCACAATGGGATTTTTTACAATCTCCGGATTTAGAAGCGGCTTTTTTAAAATGGGCGATTTGTTCTGAACCTCAGGGCGTTAAATTGTTTTATTTAGGTTTTTTATTTGAAAAAGCGGGTTTGATTAAGCAGGCGATTAAATGTTATTATGCTATTATTGTTCATTTTCCAGGCAGTTATGGAAAAACTTATTGGAATACTCCTTGGTATATAGGACAAGCATCTATTGCCAAAATAAATTTTTTATTAAATAAAAATCCTAGTTTTGGATATAAATATGAAGGCGCAGATATTAAAATTATTAATGGATATGACAATGATGTTGCTAACGATAAAGTTGTAGTTAATCCAGGTAAATTTGTAAAAGTTAAATTGTTAGAAAAATTAAAGCCAACAAAACCGAATCAAGATTTATTAAGTATAAAAAAACGTTCAGGAAAAGGGAAAGTTTTTGTTGTGCAATATGATACAGGCGATTGGGAATTGATGGTTAATGGTAATCCTTATATGATTAAAGGGGTTACTTATGCTCCAACAAAAGTAGGGCAGTCTCCTGATGAAGGAACTATGGGTAACTGGATGTATGAAGATTTTAATAAAAATGGAAAGATTGATGGCCCATTTGATGTTTTTGTAGATAAAAATCGTAATAATAAAAAAGATAATAATGAAGAAGTAATCGGTGATTTTGAATTAATGAAGCAGATGGGTGTTAATACTATAAGGTTATACCATCATCCATTAAAGGTAAATAAAGAATTATTAAGACAACTTTATAATGATTATGGAATTATGGTTATTATGGGTGATTTTTTAGGAAAATATGCTATTGGTTCTGGTGCGCAATGGAATCCTGGGACTGATTATAATAATGAAGAGCATAAAAAGAATATGCTTGATTCTGTTACAAAAATGGTTATGGAATTTAAAGATGAGCCTTATGTTTTATTTTGGTTATTAGGTAACGAGAATGTTTATGGTTATGCTTGTAATGCAGATAAACAGCCAGAATCTTTTTTTAATTTTGCCAGTGAAGTAGCTAAACATATTAAGTCTCTTGATCCAGATCATCCGGTTGCTTTATGTAATGGTGATGTTTATTATTTAGACAGATTTGGAAAATTTGCTAAAGAAGTGGATATGTTCGGTACTAATGCTTATCGAGGAGATTATGGTTTCGGTTTTTTATGGAAACAAGTTAAGTCAGAAGCAGATAAACCTGTTTTTATTACTGAGTATGGTTGTCCTGCTTATGCTGAAGGAAGAAATGAAGAAGAAGCGGAACAATTGCAGGCAGATTATCATAAATCAGCTTGGGAAGATATTGAGGCGAATTCTGCTTTTAATGGCGGGGCAGGCAATGCTATTGGCGGGGTAGTTTTTGAATGGTTAGATGAATGGTGGAAAGGATACGAACCTAATATTCATGATAAAAAAGGTTTGTGGACTGGTCCATTTCCAGATGGTTTTATGCATGAGGAATGGTTAGGTGTATGTTCTCAAGGTGATGGAAGTCAGAGTCCGTATTTAAGGCATTTGAGAAAATCATATTTTACCTATAAAAAATTATGGAAATAGTTTTTTGATTTGAAAGGAGGCTGGAAAAACAAGGTGTTTTTTAAGTCTATTCTGAAAAAATAATTATTATAGAAATTTTTGAAAAAGTAATGTATAATATTGGGACTAAAAAGGAGGAGTTTGAAATGAAGAAATTATTAGCACTTGGATTGATGGTTCTTATGTCTGTGTCTAGTTCTTATGCTGCAGATAAAGTTGCAGATAAAGCTACTACAGACAAAGCTGTAGAAAAAGCAGCTCCTGCTGCAAATACAGCTTCAGCAACAAAAGAATTTTGGGTATTTAAGGATAAAAATGCAAAAGAAAATCATTTTGTACCTTCCGGATGGATGGGAGATGCAGGTGATATTAAGTTGAATGATCAGTATATGGATAAACCATATTCTGGTACAACTTGTTTGCAGTTTGTTTATTCCGCAAAAAAATCTCAGGGTCAAGGTTGGGTAGGCGTTTTTTGGCAGAATCCAGCGAATAACTGGGGCAGCAAAAAAGGTGGATTTGATTTAACTGGAATGACTAAAATTACTTTTTGGGCTCGTGGAGAAAAAGGCGGCGAGATCTTACAGAAATTTGTAGTCGGTGGTATTAAAGGAACTTATCCTGATTCTTCCAGTGCAGAATCCGGACAAATTGAATTAACAGATACATGG
>CAYQXW010000187.1:0-3559 GCA_964421615.1 uncultured Planctomycetales bacterium | reverse complement strand
AAAAAGAAAAACAACATCAGAGTTAGTCAATGCTAACATCTTTTGTGAAGCATAATCTTCAATATTCTGCGCTAAATTTATTTTATCTTCCCAAAGGTTTGGATACAATTTTAATAGCGCAATAATATCTGTAGAAGAAAGCTGTATCTCTTGACCATACGAATATTTAGTAATTTTATCTGCTAAATCAATTTTTTCCTGCCAACTGTTTGGATATGTCCTCGCAATATAAAGCAAATCAGAATTAGATAAATACAATCCTTTTTCTTCTGCAGCTACTTTTATGATTTCAACAGAATTTATTTTATCTTCCCAACTTAGCGGATAACCTTTTAAAAGACCCAAAACATCTGTATCAGATATAGATAAACCTTTCACCTTAGCATATTCTCTTATCTTAGGCGCCAAACTTAAATTTCTCTTCCACAGAATTGGGTATTTAGAAACTAAGTATAAAACATCGCTATCAGATAATTTTAAATTCACAGTCTTAGCATATTCCCGCACCAAACCTACTGAATCAAGGCCATTTTTCCAACTATCCGTAAAATCCATCAAGAAATAAATTATTTCTGTATTAGAAAGCTCCAAGTTAATTTTCTTAGCATACGCTTTAATATCATCTGATAAGTTTAATCTTTCCTCCCAATTGTAAAAAAACTTCAAAAGAAACTCACCTATTAAATTATTGCTTAGTCTTATATTTTTTAATTCAGCATGAGCTCGAATTTTATCAACCACATTCAGATTTTCTTTCCAATTATCCCCAAAATAAATTAAAAAATTAATAAGTCCTCTCTGGGAAAATGCTATCTCTTTTTTTTGCGCATATTCTTCTACCTGCTCTTTTAAATCTAATTTATCTTTCCAATTACTTCTAAATTGCATTAAAAATCTTTTTACCTGATTATCAGTAATTCTCATTCCTTTTAAATCCGCATACTGTCTTATATCATCTGCTAAATCTAAATAATTCTTCCAAGATTTAAAAAGATTAACGGATAAAAACACAAGCTCTGACTTAGTTAAGTAGATATTCTTATTTAACGCATAATTTTCTATCTCTGAAATAACCTGGGGATGTTTATTAACATAGGCAGATATATCTTGTTTCAACTGTTTAAAAGCTACCTTAGTAAAATTTTTAATAATTTCTTCCTGTTGTTTCCAAGGAATATTTCTCCCACCTTGATCAATAATATTATTAATAACACTATTTAGTAACTCGCCATTTCGTACTCGTTCATAAACCGTATAAATTTTTTCAGCTACAGCTGGATGCTTATACGCTGCGCCTATAATTCTTTTAATTTCATTAGTACTAACAAATTTTCCACCACCAGGAATATGATACTCTTTTTCTACATTTGAATAATTAATCACATAATTATCTGGCATATTCAAAGTCAAACCGCATTTTCTACATACATACTCCCAAATCTGAGTATCCTCTTCTAAAACAGTGCCACACTCTGGACAAACATCTTGCACTTCAGAATCTAAGACTTTTTTACCACCATCGTCCTTAATTTTTTTAACATAAGCAACATATTGTCCATAAGAAGAATTTTTCCCTTTATAATTATTCAACCAGAAAAATTTATCAAACAACGTTTTATCTATAAACAAATTTTCACGATCCTCTACATATTTCCAAAACTTTACACTATCAACAATAGGCGTAGCTAAATTTATTTGGCGCATAAAATCATCAAAAGAAACTTCTGCAAAAATATTCTTTACTGCAAACTCAAATGCCCTCTTATTACTAATTTCCAATCCAAATTTTTTAGTTTCTTTAAAAACACTCAATAATAACGGTACGATTTTATCAATCTTATTCTTATCAAGCTTTAAAATATCACGCAAAACAGTGTTACTTAGAATAACTCCTTCTGCTGCAAAAAGATTATACACATCAGCCATAACATCTATCTTGCTTTGACGCTTATCTTGCACAAAACTTTCTCTAAAGTAATTCGCCTCTGAATCAGAAAGATCCAAACCTTTATTTGCAGCATATTTTTGAATTATTTTTATCTCAGCAGCTGAATCCACTTTGCTATTCTCTATAAAAATAAGATATTGTTTAATCATTGGAGAAGATTGGTTATATTTTTCAAAAAATTTATCATAAACTTCAGAAGAAATTTTTAAACTTGGATTAATACTATTTATGTACAACCAAAATTTTTCTTTATCAATAATTCTTGCTGCCTCATTCACTAAACCTACCAAATCTTTAGGATTCACTACATCTTTTTTTCTTTTCACAACAAAATTAAAAACACTGTTTCCGGTAAGCTCTAATCCATATTCTCTGCCCAGAAAAATAACCAACATCATACTACTTACAATTTTATCAACTAAAGAATTTTCAGTAATAGCAATACTAAACAAAACTCTTTGGCTAATTAAGATATTTTGTGACAAAAATTGTTCTTTAATAATGCTTAAGATATTTAATTTACTTTGGACATCGGAAAAGTGTTTTTGCAGATATTTTTTCTGACTTGGAAGCAATAAAGCCCCGTCTAAATCATCTGTTAAATTTTGTTCTCTAGGAAATTTTTCTTTTATTTTCTTATCACGAACTACTGGTTGTTTACTTTTTTTAATATAAAAAATATATTTCATATAACTAGGAGTATCAGAATCACGCTTAAAAAATTGATCAAACATTTCACGTGAAATACTTAATTCTCCTTGTAATTGCGTAAACTTCCAAAATTTTTCAGGATCGATAATCAACGCCCCATTGCTCACTAACCCCTCTATATCCTTTAAAACAATTTTGTCTTTATCTAAATTATTTACAAAACTAATAACCCGACTTACTTTTAATTCTAAACCAAACTCTCTAGCTAACTTCATAACTGTCACCATCAATGGCAACTTAGCAACTCTTTTTTCTTCTTTCCATAGAATAATTTTTTTAAAATCAGTTACAGACAAAGACATATTATTATCTTCTGCCCATTGCTTCAAAAGTGGAACCAAATCCAATTTTTCTTTCCAGTTATTATAAAAAATAATCAAAAGAGAAACCAGTTCTGAGTGTGCAAATTTCAAACCAATAAAT
Organism: uncultured Planctomycetales bacterium; assembly: GCA_964421615.1. GTDB lineage: Bacteria > Omnitrophota > Gorgyraeia > Gygaellales > Profunditerraquicolaceae > CAYQXW01. The sequence continues at coordinate 477 of CAYQXW010000187.1, read as the reverse complement.
TTAGAGTAATTTTCAATATCTTCAACCGAATCAACTACTTTTCTCCAAGCCCTAGGATAAGTCACAATTAATCTCATTACTTCAGAATCAGTTAAATTTATTTTTTTAGTATTCGCATACTGTTTTATATCATCATAGAGTTTTACTTTCTCTTTCCAGGTATTAAAATACGTTACCGCTAATACTAGACAATAAGAATCTGCAACGTTAATTTTTCTTTGTAACCAATAAGATTTTATCTCTGCGACCAAATTCAACCTATCTTGCCAATCATAAGAATAATTAGAAAATAAAGCAATAACTAAACGATCATGCAATCTTAAACCTAAAGAATCGGCATACCCTTTAATTGTAGGAATTAAATCAATCTTATCCGCCCATATGTTAGGAAAGTGAACTACTAAAGCTAGACTTTCTTTTTGCGACAAAGATATATTATATTTTTCTGAGGATACTTTTTCACATTACTGCTAAAAA
>CAYQXW010000186.1:0-3627 GCA_964421615.1 uncultured Planctomycetales bacterium | reverse complement strand
AATACCTTCAACATCTGTATAAATTTCACATTCATCAGCTTTTAATTCTTTAGCTAACGCTACAGCTGTTAAATCAGAACCACCACGTCCGAGTGTAGTAATATCAAAATCCATAGTCATTCCTTGAAAACCAGCAACAATAACTATTTTCCCTTTTTTCAATTCTTCTCTAATTCTATCGCCATTTATTTTAATAATTCTGGCTTTAGTATGGTTTGTATCCGTCATAATTCCTACCTGCGCACCAGTAAATGAAATCGCCTCTAACCCTAGCTTATGGATTGCCATCGCTAAAAGCGCAGTAGAAATCTGTTCTCCAGTCGAAAGAAGCATATCCATTTCTCTCTCTGGCGGTTCGGTATTAATTTTGCTGGCTAAATCAATTAACTCATCTGTTGTATCCCCTAAAGCAGAAACCACAACTACAACACCATGACCTTTTTTCTTGTAACTCACAACACGTTTCGCTACATTTTGGATTCTTTCAACATTTGCTACAGATGAACCCCCAAATTTTTGTACAATCAACTTCTTTTTCATCTTATTAACTCTCCGTATTTTTTATAAAATAATCCATCAACTCATGCCCATGTTCAAAATAAAGTTCTGATTTTTCCGCCTCTTTTTCATTAAAAGCTAAGAAACCTCGTCCAACAATACCAGAACCGAATAACCCAAAACAAACCGGATCTGCCACATGTGTTCTTAAAGATACTGGAGTAGCATGATCAGGTAACAATAAAATTCTATAATTTGTTTTACTATTTTTAAATTCTTTTAGGATTGTACCTAAAACTAAATCATCAAACCTCTCAATTGCAGTTATTTTTTCTCTTAAATCTCCGTTATGTCCTGCTTCATCAGGAGCTTCAACATGCAAAAAAACAAAATCTTTTTTTTCTAATGATTTAATTGCTGCACGAGCTTTTCCCAAATAATCTGTATCATAATATCCTGTTGCACCAGGAACATTAATTACTTCTAAACCGGCAACAGCACCTAACCCTTTCAATAAATCTACAGCAGAAATAACGCTGCCAGTTATATTATATCTCTCCTGAAATGTAGGTAATGCCGGACTTTTTCCCTGCCCCCATAACCAAATCATGTTCGCAGGATTTTCTTTTAAATCTAAACGGACAGAATTAATTTCAGCTTTTTCTAAAATAGCACGAGATTTCAACATAAAATCCAGTATAAACTGACTATTTTCACCTTTAGGATAATTTTTATCAATAGGTTTATCTAAAATATCATGCGGGGCTTTACAATCTAATTTATCTAAATTTTTTAATCCCCCATCTTTAATCAACATAAGATGACGATAACTAATTCCAGGAAAAAACTTTACTTGATCATTTCCTAATTTCTCATTAATTAAATTAATTAAAATAGCCGCTTCCTTAGAACTTATATGCCCAGCACTATAATCTTCCATATTACCATTAGATACAGTAACCAAATTACAGCGAAAGGCTACATCGTTTTTATCAAGTTTAATTCCAAGGTTAACTGCTTCTAATGGTCCACGACCAGAATAATATTTTTTCGGATCATATCCTAAAATTGACATATTCGCAACATCAGAAGCAGGAATCATTTTATCAGGTACATTTTTTACTCTTCCTAATCGACCGTTACGAACAATAAAATCCATATTAGGTGTTTCTGCTGCTTCTAAAGGAGTACGCCCATTTAACTGCTCAAGTGGATAATCCGCCATCCCGTCTGCAACTAAAACTAAGTATTTCATTATAGTTTACCTTTTGAAAATTCTTCTACTGGCGTAATTTTTAAAAATCCAGCGATTAAAACTCCCGGAAAAGATTTGATCGATAAATTAAATTCTTTCACTGCCTCATTAAACCTTAAAGATTCCATTGCTATTTGACTTTTATTCGATTGAACTTGCTGCGTAATTTTTATAAAATTATTATCAGCCCTTAGTTCAGGAAAAGGTGTCGGCACTAGAAGCAACTGCTCTAAACTTGAATTTATTTCTTTTGCTAATTGAATTTTTTCCTGCATGGACCGAGCAACTCCCCAAGCTTTCTTTTCTTCATCAACTTTTTTCAATAAATCTTTTTCATAAGACGCATACTGTTTTATTAAAGGCAACATCTCCTGAATTAAAGCATTTCTTTGGGACAACTGCGTCTCAAGCTGGCTCCACCTGTTTTCTACAGTGACTCTTTTAGAGGTAATACTAACCGACAAAAAAACTGTTACAATTACAACCAACCCTACAAACATTACAACAATTTTTAGTGCTTTACTCATACCCACCTCCAATATAATTAACTAATACTTTCACTAATGCCTTTTTATCTGCCAACCCTTTAGAAACACTAGACCCATTTACAAAAAAAGCTTGGTACTTATTTGACTTATTTACCGTATTAGCCACCACTGCATCTAAATAATTATTTTGCATTAATTTTAAGGACTCTTTTAATAAATCTGATTTACTTATCCCAACTTCATATTTAAATCCAATAAGTTTAGAAGTTTTAGCCAATTTTTTAAACATAGAAATTAATTTCGGCGTTCTCTCCAAAGTTAAATTAATATTATTATCAGAACTAATTTTACCTTTACTTGATTTTACCGGCCTAAAATCAGAAACTGCTGCACTATGTATAATAAAATCAAATTTATTATTTTTCAGTAAACTCTTAAGCAACTTTTCCAAATCTTCAAAGAACTTAAAATCAATAATTTTTATTTTTGAATCTTTTTCGTAATTACCTACAGGCCCTAAAAGTAAAACAACTTTTGCACCCAACCGTTTTAATTCTTGAGCTAATAACAAACCCGTTTGCCCTGAAGCTTTATTACTTATAACTCTAACATCATCTATAGCAACCCAAGTCGGCCCAGCAGTTATTAATATCTTTTTACTTTTTAAATCCATATCTACTAATAACCTATTTCTTTCAAAATAGCTTCTTTAGTTGCTTTCACTACAATCGGAGAAGAAACTGATTTTATCGCTCTATCCGGATCTTTTAACCCATGTCCGGTTAATATACAAGTTATTCTAATTTTATTTTTTCCATTATCTGCTTTTTTAAAATATCCTTGTGCATTTAATTTTAAAAGTCCAGCCATGCTAGCACAAGAAGCTGGTTCAGCAAAAATACCTTCTTTGGCTGCCATTAATTTATATGCATCTACAATTTCATCATCAGTAACACTATCAATTAATCCTTGAGATTCATCACGTGCGGCTTCTGCTTGCTTCCAACTTGCAGGATTACCAATTTTTATTGCTGTAGCTAACGTATGCGGATCTTTAATCGGGTAACCTTTTACAATTGGCGCAGAACCTTCAGCCTGAAAACCAAGCATCTTAGGTAACTTTGAAATTTTTCCCATGTTATGATACTCTTTATACCCTTTCCAATAAGCAGTAATATTCCCGGCATTACCTACAGGCATTATTTGAAAATCTGGAGCATCTTCTAAACTATCACAAATTTCAAAACTTCCAGTCTTTTGCCCTTCAATTCTATATGGGTTTATAGAATTAACTAACTGGATTGGATATTCTTTAGTAATAACTTTCACTAACTCTAAAGCATCATCAAAATTACCGTCAATCGCTAAAACTATTGCTCCATGAAT
>CAYQXW010000185.1:0-3666 GCA_964421615.1 uncultured Planctomycetales bacterium | reverse complement strand
ATAATTGCTTTCCAGGAAGTTAATCCTAATCACCAAAGAAAAATAGAAGCAGTATTGGATTCGTCAAAATGGAATATTGCTTTTCAAGGAGAACTTGGAGTTGCAAGTTTATTTAAAATTAAAAAATCAGATGTTATAAATAGGGATATTATTGGCAGAAGCGGGGAATTAGGAAAAAAATATACCTTAGCAACTCCTTATGGTAATATAAAATTGTTCAATATACATTTAGATACATCCAGAAGAGGAATAGAAGCTATTATTAATCAAGATGAGGCAGGTATTGCTGAAATAACTCGATTTACTGAAATTCAAAAAAATGAGAGTAGTATTTTATCAAAGTGGATACAACAATATAGCAAAGTTTTAATAACTGGTGACTTTAATTATCCTCAAACAAGTTTTATTTATCAAAAAAACTGGTCAAGATACCAAAATGCTTTCAGTAAAAAAGGGTTTGGATTCGGTTATACTAAGTTTACCCGCTGGCATGGAGTTAGAATCGACCATATTTTATCTGATGAAAATTGGCAAATTCTTGATGCACAAGTTGGTCCTGATATAGGATCTGATCATAAACCTGTTATTGCTGATTTAAAATTTATAGGCAATACTCTGGATAATAAATTACCTGACGAGAGTGGAGAAGATAAAAAAGTTATTGTTGACCCAAAAACTTTAGTTAAAGAAGATTTTAACACTTCTTTTGGCAATTTTAAAAATAGCAGTAACACTTCTATCGCTATAGATAATATTGCTACTTATAATGACAGTAATTCAATTAAAGTTGACGCACTTGAAGGAAACAATGGGGCAAATATAAGCATGAAATTTAATTCTTGGATTATTGATAAATACCCAATATTAAAATTTGCTTACAAAATTCAAAAAGATTTACCATTAGAAATTAAAGTTAAAACATTGTTTAATGATTGGCTTACTATATCAGTAGTTGATAATAAGCAATTAATTGCTGATGATATGTGGCATGAAATTAAATTAAATGTTAATTTATTAGTTAAAACAATTTTACCCAAAATTACAACTCTTACGGAATTACAGTTTGTTGTTAATGCTAATTCAAAAATTAAAGGTGCTTTTTGGATAAGTAAATTTTCTATTACAAATGAATAATATTACACTAATGTATCATGGGATTGCGGATAATTTTGCTGAGTTTGGAATTAACGAAACGGGAGCGGAAATTTATTGCGTTAAACCAGCTGAGTTTGAGAAACAGATGGAGTATGTTGGTAAGATTGTATCAAGCACACCTTGCAGGTGCGATGAATTAAATAATCTCCACACCTCCAAGGTGATTATTACTTTTGATGATGGGCTGGAGAGTGATTATACTCAAGCGCTGCCTATACTGAAAAAATTTGGGCTTAAAGCTTATTTTTTTATTCTGGTGGAAAAAATCGGTACAAAAGGTTATTTAAACTGGCAGCAGATTAAAGAATTAAAAGATGCAGGAATGATTATTGGAGCGCATGGATTAACACATCGAATTCTAACTGAATTAAATAATTCAGAGTTAGAACGTGAGCTTGGAAAATCAAAAAATATTTTAGAAAAAAATTTACAGACCCAAATAGAATGCATGTCAATTCCTCGCGGATTGTATAATGCAAAAGTAATAAAAGAAGCAATAAAACTTGGTTACAAAAAAATATTTACTTCAAACCCTTTTGATAATGACGATTTTCATATAGGCAGGATCGCAATAAAATCCGGGATGAGCTTTGAATATTTCAAAAAAATTGCCGATAATGGACTAAGCGGTCGAGAAAAAGTTAAATATATTGCTCTTGGAGCTGTTAGAAAAGTATTGGGAAATAAAGTTTACGATAAAATTAGAACAAACTTACTAAAAAAACCTTAGAATCGGGGTCGGAGGTAAAATTACCTCTGACCCCGAATTAAAGACTTATGATTGAATTATTTTGGATTTCAATGGCGGTAATTTTATATACATACTTAGGGTACCCCTTAATTGTGTTTGGAATTTCTTTGTTTTACAAACAGCCGACTATCCGCAAATATCTTTGGCCGCAAGTTTCCGTTATAATTTCTGTTTACAACGAAGAAAAAAATATCGAAAACAAACTCAAAAGCCTAATGGAATTAGATTACCCAGAAACTAATTTAGAAATCATTATTGGGTTAGACGGTTGCACTGATAATTCAGAAGAAGCTATAAAAAAATTTACTTCTGGTTATAAATATCCTGTTTCTTATCATAAACGTGAAAAAAGAGAAGGTAAACCTAGCATGCTGAATCTTTTAATTCCATTTGCTAAAGGTGAACTTATTATTTTCACGGACGCACGCCAGAAAATTGATCCTAATGCGGCAAAAGAGCTAGTAAAATATTTTTCTGATCCAAAAGTTGGGTCTGTAAGCGGTGAATTAATTTTCGAAAAAGAAGACAGCCAAACGGGAAGCGGAGTAGGGATTTACTGGCAATATGAAAAGTTTATCCGTACAGCAGAATCTAAAATCGGTTCTATGCTAGGTGCTACTGGAGCTTTATACGCAATCCGTAAAGAATTGTTTCCTAAATTGCCAAAAAATTTGATTTTAGATGATGTTTACGTCCCAATGAGCATCGTCCAGCGTGGTTACAGAGCTATTTTTGATAAAAAAGCTATCATAATTGATAAATTCTCCAAAGATTCCAAAGCTGAGTTTAAGCGTAAAATCCGCACCTTAGCTGGTAATTTCCAGCTTTTTGTTTATGCTAAATGGTTATTTAACCCTTTTTCAAGCTATGTTACCTGGGAATTTTTCTCTCACAAATTTTTAAGAGTCATTTTGCCATTCTTTTTAGCGCTAAACCTTATCTCTAACATATATTTATGGAATAATGGCCATTTCTACAAAATCTTTTTGAGTTTACAAATCTTGTTTTATTTTGCTGCTTTTCTGGGAACATTCATCAAATCTAAATCTAAACTTATTGACATTCCTTACATGTTCTTCGTTATGAACTTAGCCGCTGTTGTAGGTCTTTTAAGGTTTATCGTCGGAAAAGAAACCGCAGTTTGGAAGAAAACCAGCTAAAAAACCGTACCTGAAAACGGTTAAAAAATATAAAAAAATAGGCTTGAAATTTAGCGTTTTATAAGGCATACTTAGTTAACGTTTGTATAAAATTTTAAACATTAATAATAATAAAAAACATATGAAAAAAGAAAATATAGTCCAATTATCGGTTTTATCAGCTTTAACGCTTATCGCGTATATCCCGACTTTTATCTGGATGTACCAGCGATGGTCTACAAAAGATACTTATTATAGCCATGGTTTACTTGTTCCTTTTATAAGTATATTTATAATATGGCTTAACCGTGAAAAATTGTTTAAACTACAAGCTCAACCGAATAACTTCGGTTGGCTTCTCTTTATAATAGGTATAGTGCTTCATGCTTTTTGTGTGCTAGCTAGAATTAACTCTTTATCCGGATTTACGCTTCTTTTGGTTATCCCAGGATTAGTTTTAATCTTTTTAGGACCACAAATTTTAAAGCTTTTATCATTTCCGATTGCTTTTATATTTTTTATGATTCCTTTACCTGAAGTTGTCATTACCAATTTAAGCTTCAGATTGAAACTTTTTGCTGCGCAGATTTCTACTTTTTTAATGAACAGCATGGGTGTTGC
>CAYQXW010000184.1:0-3677 GCA_964421615.1 uncultured Planctomycetales bacterium | reverse complement strand
GCCTTCTGCTGTAATATTCATAATTCTCGGAAAATCATTAATACGAATTCCAGTATCCGTGATTTTAATTTTTCCGGCAATTCTCTCGCCTATCTCAAGCGTGCTGACCACAATATCACGGGAAGATTTATTATTGATAATTATTTCACCGTAACCGTCCATAACTTTAATTTTGCCTAAAGTTGTAGTGCTGACGATTTCTCCGAACAATTCTACGCTTCCGCCTTTAAACGCTAAACGATAAAGAATAATACGATTATTTTCTGCATCCCAAACTGCTTTAGCATACTTATCACCAGTGATAGGAATATATTTTTTCGGACCACCATCATATTCGCTGTAAAGATCAGTTTCAGGATCAAACTCTTCAATCGTCACATAACGATAAGGTAAACCGCTTTGAATAGTACCATTGATATCTAAAATTTCTGCGCTGATATAAATATTATCTCCGGAAATTGTATTGCCGGCATGGTATAAACCTGGAGAATATTCGTGAATAAAACTTCCATTAGGAGTTTCGATATTAATTTTAGCTGCACTGATATTACCGCTAGTCATAATACTGCCGCTGTTATTCAAAACAAAAACACTTCCACCGTAATTAATAATATCGCCTTTTAAAACAATATCAGATGGTATAACTTTGCTTGGATCAGGAATTCTAATCGGATCATTAATATCGACTAAATTAATAATAATAATTCTGCTTCCTAAATTTTCACCTGGATCAATATGTAAATTAGGATAAGTTGTAATCGCGCGGCCGTTTAAAATTATTTTACCGCTGGAGGATTCTGGAATCTCAAGATTATTCACCTCTAAATGCAGCAATGAATCGTTAAGGATCTGGATAAGAAAATTATTTCCTGGAGCTTTTAAATATCCAGTTCCGGATAAAGTACCTGCAATATTAATATCACCACTAGTTGTTTTAACATCGTTTACAGAAATTAATCCCACATCCGGCATACCTATATATTTAGGACGCTGAGAAACTAGAAAATCTTTTTCCGTGTATAACGCATTTAATATATCTGAATTAGCATGACTTGAAGACCCGTCAAAATCACCGTTTGGATCATACTCATTAATTTTTGACTGCAACGCTGCAATTTTTGCGTCTAACCTTTCTAACAAATTAATAGAAAGCCTCTGGTAACCGATATCTCCGCTGACTACCCCATTCTCATCGATAAAAAGGTTGCGTACACAATTCATTCCGCTTTCTACCGAACCGTCAATAGTTACCGTCAAATTCGTATAAAGATTACTTCTGCGTGTACCATTGCTATAAATAGTAATCGGGATACCGAAGAATAAATAAGATTTCTTTTTAGCACGGGCATAACCATAAACAAAACTAAAACCTTTAAACGCATGGATATTGACATCATTACCAGCGCGCACCTGAGAATTCGCCTCAATAACAGCATTGCTGTAATCATACAAAGTCGCTAACCCATAAACATTGCTTAAAGGAATTCCACCGGAAACCCAACTCCTTGCATCCGCAGTAATAGAAAGATAATTCTGTATATCATCTAATCCTTCACCAGCTCCAATATTAATTTCACCTTCTGCTGTAATTCTAGCGTTATTTTTTACGCCAACATCATTATAAATTCTAGCAATTACTTCTGCAGTGCCATCGCCCTGAGAAGCTAACCCCCAAGTTACTGTATTGGAATAAGTACCTACAATCGCTATTGCATGTGAAAGCACATAAACATTACCAGCAGCACCGATAACCGCATTACTACCAACGTAACTATTCGCATAATTATTAGTTACAATATAACAAAGCACATTCGCACCAGAAATAGCTCCTCCAGCCGACAACACACCTTTTTCATAAGCTGTCACAATATTTTCTGCTAAAACAATTACATCACCTTTAGCAAAAATATACTGCGGCTCATCGGCATTTTTATTTCCATCAATATATGCCGTGGTATTAGTATTAAGGTAAGAATAACTTTCTCCCGCAGCTCCACCATAAATTCCACCAGCACCCGCAGACAAGTTAACCCCGATATTCGGTTTATCTATTTTATTAATCGCCAAAACATTGACATCGAGCCCTGCGATAACAGTATTATTCTTGCCGATAAAAGCATTCACTAAAGAATCAGAGCTATTATAAATATACGCACCACTTACTCCAACAAGCCCTGCAGAAGTACTGTCAGTTTTAGCATTAACAATGGCTTTTTCCTCTGCCTTTACTGTCACACCGTATAAAGCTTCTATAACATTAGTATTATTAATATCACTTGGGTCGATAAATGCTTTAGTTTGATTATTTTCAGACGTATGTGTTTCACAAGCAGTTCCAGCGATTAATCCGCCTGCACCAGCTTGTGCATAAGCATAAACTTCATTGACTGCAAACGCATCCACTAAAATTTCCGAAGCTTTAACTACAACATTCTTCGCCATTGAGGCAAAAGTTTTCGCATTCACCGTCGAATAAGCAGTATTCGAACCAAATGCTGCCAACCCAAAACACCATCCGCTGACAGTAGAATAAGCTTTATTATAAAGACTCTGCGCTTTTAAATAAAAATCACCGGTTGCATCAATGTTTGATTTTTCACCAAGTGTTGCATAAACTTCAGGCGCACATGACGCATGCGATTCTGTAGAAGCATATCCGACCAAAGCTCCTGCGGACGCCGTAGAGCTTGCATTTGCATAAGAATTATTCAAAGCACTAATTGAAATATCCAAATCAGAAAAAATCTTAGACTGATATCCAGTATAAGCTTCAACTAAACCAGAAACTTGGGCTTCTGCATAAGAAACTCCCGCACCTAAAGCCGCCACGACTACACCAATTGACTGCGCATTTGCGGTATTAATCGCTTTGGCCTCTGCCACAAAATTACCTTTAATATCTATATCTGCATTATCGCCTACATACGCTCTCACTGTCGGATTAAGAGTTGCGTAAGAAAGTGAGCCGTTACCTGCAAGAATACCGCCAGCAGCAGCAATCGACTGCGCACTAATTGTATTTAAAGTATTAGCTTTTACAGTTACATTCCCTGTATTTTTAATCTCACCTTTATTACCTATATATGCTTTGGTCGTTCCTTCTTCACTAACATCTGAAATAACTACACCCGCAGCCAAAGCTCCAAAATTCGCACCGAATCCATGTGCAGTTAAAGTCACCGCTGAATCTGCGATAATATCAACAGCATCCGCTTTTAGAATATCCACTTCACCAACATACGCAGTTGCGTTATTGTATGAATTCAAATATGAAACTGCAGCACCTAACCCCACTACTCCCGCAGCCCCTGCATAAGAATCAACTATAGAATTTATAACATCAGCATCAGCAGAAATTAAAATATCATCGGACGCATTCAATACAGAAAAATCTTCTACAAACGCTTTGGTATTATTATAAATCGAAGCAATTCCAACTGCGCCGCCAATTCCCACAGCTCCAAGCGCACCAGCACCAGAAGTAATTTCAACTTTTACTATATCTATAGCTTTAACAGTAATATCTCCGTCCTCAGCAACTGTTCCGGCGTTAACTTTTGCACTCTCACCAATACTTGCAGTAGTTGAATTTAAAACTTCAGATTCTGTATCAAATAAATCCGTGAAAGATAAATCACTCGCCTTCTCTTCGATTTTAGATTTAACAGAAGTAGCTG
>CAYQXW010000183.1:0-3754 GCA_964421615.1 uncultured Planctomycetales bacterium | reverse complement strand
ATGTTGCATTTGCCAAGTGAACCTATGGAAAATATTCACTTAGAAGAAAATACTATTTTAACTTCGATGAAGGATAAAACAATTAAAGAAATTGTTAATTCTGATTTAGATAGTTTATTAAATGTAAGTGGTGTTAATAATCATATGGGATCTAAAGTGACTAAAGATACAAGAACTTTAAGTGTAATATTAGGAGAACTTAAAAAAAGAAATCTTTATTTTGTAGATAGCTATGTAATGGCTAGTTCTCTAGGACAGGAAGTTGCTGCTAAAGTAAAAATTCCTTTTGCTAAAAGAGATGTTTTTTTAGATAACAAAGCAGATTATGAATATATCAAACAGCAGTTGAATAAATTAGCAATGAAAGCAAAAGTCAACGGATTTGCTGTTGGTATTGGACATGACCGTAAAAATACTTTGGAAGTTTTACGCGATTATATTCCTCAATTAGAAAATGAAGGCATTACTTTTGTTTTTGCCTCAGATTTAGTGAAATAATATGTATGTATTAGGAATTGAAACTTCATGTGATGAAACAGCTGCTTCTATCGTCAAGGATGGAAGTACAGTTCTTTCTAGCGTGGTAAGTTCTAGTTTAGATTTTCATAAAAAATATGGCGGGATTGTTCCTGAAATAGCTTTTCGCAAACAGGAAGAAACAATTGCTGCAGTTGTTGATTGCGCTGTAAAAGAATCAGGTGTAAAATTAAAGCAGTTAGGTTTGATAAGTGTTACTAATACCCCTGGGTTGTTAGGAGCTTTATTAGTTGGTATTTCTTTTGCGAAATCACTTAGTTTAAGCTTAAATTTAGATATTTTAGGGGTAAATCATTTATATGGTCATATTTATGCTGCTTTTTTAAATATGAAGTTAATAAATAAGCCGTTTATCGCTTTGATTGTTTCTGGAGGACATACAAGTATTTTTTATATTAAAGATTTTGCACATATAGAAATATTAGGAACTACAGTAGATGATGCTTGTGGTGAAGCTTTTGATAAAGTTGCTAAAATTTTAGATTTAGGGTATCCTGGTGGACCAGTTATAGAAAAAACTGCTTTAGCCGGAGATTCTAAAAAAATAAAATTTGGTTGTTCTAATACAAACCACCCGTTAAATTTTAGTTTTAGTGGAATTAAAACGGCTGTCTTGTATTATGTACAAAAAAACAGTGTACAGATAAAAAAAGATAAATCAAAAAAATTAGTACCTGATATTTGCGCATCTTTTCAGGAAGCTTGTGTAGAAGCGTTATTGAAAAAATCTTTTGCCGCATGTAGCTTAAAAAAAGCAGATACTTTAGTAATAGGTGGAGGAGTTGCAGCTAATTCCTATTTAAGAAATAAATTTTTTCAAGAAGCAGAAAGTAAAAAAATTAAAGTTATTTTTCCAGAAAAAAAATACTGTATGGATAATGCAGCCATGATTGCTGGATTGGGATATGAATTAAATAAAAAAGGGTTACGCAGTGATTTATCTCTTAATGCGGATTTAATAAGAGGAGCTTAATATGCTTTTGACAGATACTGAAGTAATATTTAGACTAGTTTTGTCTGTTATTTTAGGTGGTTTAATTGGGCTTGAACGTCAAATGCAGAAAAGAAATGCAGGGTTTCGTACAAATATTTTAGTTTGTTTAGGTTCTTGTATGGTAATGTTGGTATCTTTGAAAATTTATGATATGTATAAAAATGAAGTTGCTCTTGATCCGAGTAGAATTGCTGCTGGAGTTATTACTGGTATCGGATTTTTAGGAGCAGGTGCAATTATGCGTGCTAAAGAAGGTATTCGTGGGTTGACTACCGCTGCTTGTTTATGGGTAGTTTCGGGGATAGGATTAGCAGTCGGATGCGGGTTTTATATTGCAAGTTATTTTTGTACTTCACTTACTTTAATAGTTTTATTTTTCTTAAGGCATTTTGAGAAAAAATTATTCCCAGATTCTTATGAACCAGAAATAGATAATGATAATGGTAATTCAGTTATTTAAGGAGGTGTTGTATGGCTTTTAATAAAAAGAAGTCAGAAAAAGTCGAAGAGAAATATTTAGATGTAGATGCCTCCATGCAAGGAACCTTAAGTTTTAAAGATCCAGTTAATTTGCGTATTAATGGTAAATTTGAAGGAAATCTTGAGATTAAAGGAACTTTAACGATAGGTCATACTGCTATTGTTTATGCAGATATTATAGGAGATTCAATTATTATTAGCGGTAGAGTTAAAGGAAAAATTACTGCTAAGAAAGAGTTAGAGCTTTTATCTACTGCTGTTGTAGAGGGAGATATATTCCCTGTGAGATTAAGTATTGATGATGGTGCGATTTTTGAGGGTAAATGTTTTATGCTATCTGAATTTATGAATGTAGAAGAGATAGCCCGTTATTTAGAAGTTGATCAAAATTTAATTATTGAATGGGCAACAACTGGGAAAATTCCAGTAATGAAAGAAAATAATAATTTTAGATTTGAGCGAAAAGCTATTGATTCGTGGATTGCATCCGGTAAAATTGGATAGGAGTTTTAGATGGCAAATGAAAAGCTTTTGACTGTAAGAGAAGTTTCAATGTTGATAGGTATTAGCGAAAAAGAGGTTTTAGATTTAGCAGAAACCGGTCTTTTACCTGCATACAAAGTTGGTGGAGTTTATATAAGATTTAAACAGAATCAGGTTGAAAGTTATCGGTTAAAAAATAAATCACAGGAACAAATGTTAAAAGAGTATTCTTTTTGGGATAGAATCTGTGATTTTTTTTACTATAATGATTTTTATATTTTGTCTTTTGGGTTAATTATTGGAATGTTATTGATAATTTTTAAACAATAATATGAGAAAATTTAGAGTATTTCGCCATATTTTTAGGTTAAGAGGATTTGTGAAAAGTTTCGGTTTTGCTTTGAAAGGTATTATCTATATGTTTCTGTATCATAGAAATATGCGTATAATTTTTCTTTCAGGTATTTTAGCTTTTTTAATGGGGATTTATTTGAAACTTAAAGGTATAGAGTTAGCTGTTCTTTGTATGACGATTACTTTTGTTTTTATGGCTGAGATGTTTAATACAGCTATTGAGATGATGATTGATATGTTTACTCGTAAATACCATACTTTGATTAAGCTTGTGAAAGATATTGCTGCTGCGGTAGTGTTAATTGCATCTTTGAATTCGATAGCGGTCGGAATAATTTTATTTGGTCCGAAGTTATGGGGAATATTTTTGGCGTTTTTGCCAAAATAAAAGGAGGTAAGTATGATGAGTGGATCTCCAACTGGTTGTAATTTTTTTGGTGTTTTTGTAGCAATTGTTCCAACTACAATGCTTTTGACGGTAAGTTTTTTTGTTTTGTTTGCTTTGGAAAAAGTAGGAAATAATATTATAAAAGTTTTTGGAAAAGTAATTGTTGGTTTATTATGGTTGGCAGCGTTAGTAGCTTTTTCCTGTGGAATTAGTGTTATTGCAAAAGGTGGTGGTTGTCCAATGATGTCTAAAATGCAGGGCAATACTTCAAATTCAATGATGATGCAAGGTGGTGCTATGTCAGGAATGGGGCCAAAATGCAGTATGATGAAATCTGGAATGGATATGCCCATGATGAGTGGCGATAAGATGAAATCAGAAGAATTTACTAAGTAAAATAAGTTTTCTTAGAGCTTGGGCTTGCAATTATCTGTTTTTGTGTTAATATATTTATCTTAAATTATGGCGGAGTAGCTCAGCCTGATAGAGCGCGCGGCTCATACCCGCTCGGTCGGTGG
>CAYQXW010000182.1:0-3761 GCA_964421615.1 uncultured Planctomycetales bacterium | reverse complement strand
ATATTAAAGAAGCGCCTTATGTTAGTTTGAAAGTAGATATTAAAATTTAGGGGGCAAAGGTGTTTGTTAGAAATCTTAAGGATTGTGAAGAATTTATTTCTGGTGATGGGGCTATTTTACGTGAAATTGTTAATGCCGCAAAACAAAAATTTGCGTTCAATTATAGTCTTGCGCATGCAATTGTAAAGACAGGGATAAAAACTAAGCCGCATAAATTAAAGACATCTGAAACTTATTATATTCTGCAGGGGCAAGGCATAATGTATATAGATAATGAGGCAAGAAAAGTAGAAGCTGGTAGTTTTATAGATATCCCACCGCTAGCTGTTCAATGTATCGAGAATGATGGATCATCTGATTTAGTATTTTTGTGTATTGTTGAGCCTTCCTGGACTAAAGAAGACGAAGAAATAATTTAAGATATTAAAAAAGTTTAAAAACTGTAGAATTTATAACTATAGGCCGATAATTATAAAAAGTTAATATTATTTATATATTATTAGTTAAGAGGTCTATGGAGAATTTTTTATTTTTTGAATTAGATTTTGTTTATTTTTTGCATTTTTTTGGTTTGTTTTCTTTAGCAGTCGTTTTTCTTTTTTTAATAAATATTAAAAAAAGAATGTTGCCTTGGCATATCCTAAGTGGTTTTCTTTTATTTTGTTCAATTCTAGAGTTTTTAAATCTATTTAATTTTAACCAAAATAACAAGTTTTATTTATCTTTAGTTCTAGGGATTTTTGCTAATATTTTTTTATTTGAATTTATTAGAAAAGCGTTTAATCCTTTACAGATAAAAATAAAAGCTTGGCAGATGTATGCTGGTTTAATTTTTATATATATTTTTAGTTTTTGCATGAAATTACTTTTTAATTTTTGTTTTACTCCAGATAGTTTGTTGTTTTTTATTGGAATAGTATTAGTCTCTTATATTTTAAATAGATATGCTAAGCATGCAGAATTAGATAGTAAAAATAATTTAAGTATTTTATCTAAATCTTTTTTTGTTTATAGCTTTTATTTTATTATGCCTTTTTGCGCTGTATTTTCTTCATTATTTAATCTCTATTTTGATAGTAATCTAATTTATTATTCTTTTTTTATCAAAACTTTTTTTGTTGCTGTGCTATATTTTATTTTTTCTTTTTTTATATTCCAATGGATAGATGAAGAAATGAGTTTATTTAGTAAGAAATATCCTTTGTTTAAGTCTTTTTTTGTTTTTTTAATTGTTTCTGTTTTTTTATTAGGCTGGGGTGTAATTAATTTTATAGGAAAAAATACAGAGAAAAATTTAAAAAAAGATATTGTATCGGTAGCAAAAACAGCTTCTGTTGCAATAGATGTGAAAAAGATTAGTGCTTTGCAGTGTGTGAATGAGGAAAGTGATAATCCTAATTATTTGAGTTTAAGTGAACAATTACAGAAAATACAAAAAGCGAATCCTGATTATCGGTATGTATATATTTTAGTTATGAAAGATAATGAGGTTTTTTATATTTCAGATAGTTATAATTTTAATAGCCCAAATCATTCTCAAATTGGCGATGTTTATTCTAAATCGTCAGAGGGTTTGAAAAGCGTTTTTAAAAAACATAAAGCTCTAATTAAGTGGCCAGTAATTGATAGATGGGGCGATTGGGTTTCAGTTTTTGTTCCTATTTATGATGTTAGTGGTTCTAAGATTATTGCAGTTTTAGGTTTAGATGTAACGGCACAACGTTGGTATTTAGAGATAAGACAAAATAGATTAGTAAGTATGAGTATTATATTCTTGTTATTTATAATTCTTATGGTTTTATTCTTTAATTTTGCATTTGTTCGCAATGCTAGTTTAAAGTTAATTGAATCTGAAGGTGTTTTTAAGAATTTATTCGATAATGCTGCAGATTCAATTCTTGTTTATGATTTAACTAATTTTAAAATTTTAAACGCTAATAAGTTTTGTTTAAACTTTACCGGATATTCATTTAAGGAAATTATTGGAAAACCTATTTCAGCGGTTATTACATTGTCTTGGGAAAAGTTTCAGCATGATATCGAAATGATAAAAAAATCAAAGACAGCTTATTTTGATAATTATGCGGGAGTTAAAAAGAATGGAACTACTTTTTTTGTAGATATAACTGCTTCTTTAGTAACTTATAATGGTGTTTATTCCGTTTTGATAATTGCTCGAGATAGTTCTGACAAAAAATTGCAAGAAACAAAAGAAAAAATTGTTTTAGCTCAACAAAAAACTATTTTGGATAATATTCCGTATGTAGCATGGTTAAAAGATAAAAATGGTAGGTATCTTTTAATAAATGAACAATTTGAAAAAATTACTGGTAGAAGTGTTAGTTCTATTTTAGGTAAAAATGATTATGATATTTGGGATAAGAAAATAGCGCAAAATTTTTATCAAGAAGATGCCGTGGTAATGCAGGATAAGAAAAGAATTTTTACTGAAGAGCAAATTTATGATAATACAGGAAGAGAAATTTGGATTGAGCGTATAGTCAATCCTTTATATAACGATTTGAATGAAGTTATTGGGACTGTGGGGATTTTTAGAAATATTACTCAACGTAAAATTACTGAGAAACAACTTAATGTTATTCAGTATTCTATAGATCATGTAAATGATTTTATATTTTGGATTCAAAAAAATGGTAATATTTTTTATGCTAATCGTTCATCCTGTGAAGTTTTAGGGTTTGATATGAGCGAGATTACTTTTATTACTATTTTTGATATCGCAAGAGATTTAACTAAGGATAAATGGGATCAAATTTGGAATAATTTAATTAATGAAAAAAATGAAATTCATGAATCAGTTTTTTATACTAAATTTGGGAATAAAATTACTGTTGAGATTAATTCAACTTATCTTGAAGCCGACGGTTTTGAATATAATTGTATGTTTGTGCGTGATATTAGTGATCGTATAAAAAATGAAGCTGATTTAAAACTTGCTCGATTTAGTGTTGATAAGGCATCTATTGGGATTGTTTGGGTGAAAGAAGATGCTTCTTTTTTATTTGTTAATGATGCTGTTTGTAGAACCCTTGGATTTTCTAGAGAAGAAATGCTGACAAAAACAATGATTGATTTAGATGATAGAATTAAGAAGAGCGAATGGACTAAAAATTGGCAGTTAGTTAAGCAATCGCAGCAGGGATTTGTTTTTGAAACCAGTTTAATTGCGAAAGATGGTTTAAAAGTGCCGGTAGAGATAAATGTTAACTATTTGGAATTTAATGGGAATGCTTATCAGTGTGCTTTTATTAGTGATGTTACCGTACGAAAGAATGTTGATGCTGTAATTAAGGAAAATTTGGATTTTTTACAGACTGTTATGGATGCTGTTCCAATTCCAGTTTTTTATAAAGACAGAAATGGTGTTTATACTGGTTGTAATGATGCTTTTTCTAAATTTATAGGGTTTTCTAAGGAACAGATTATTGGATCTACAGTTTTTAATATCGCACCTAAAGATCTTGCAGAAGCATATCATGCTAAAGATATTTTAATAATGGAGCAAGGTATAAGTCAAATTTATGAAAATAAAGCAAAAGATTTTAATGGGGAATATAGAGATATCTTGTTTCATAAAACTGTTTTTTTTGATAAGAATCAAAAAGTGGCAGGAATTGTTGGCGTAATGTTTGATGTTACTGAAAGAAAAAAAGTGTTATAAGTGAATTAGGAAAAGGGAAAATTATAATTAGATTAATATTATTAATTATGTAAGAAAGGGGATGTGAAATGGGAGATAT
>CAYQXW010000181.1:0-3770 GCA_964421615.1 uncultured Planctomycetales bacterium | reverse complement strand
GACAAGGGAATTGCATTCGGAAATCCATGGGCAGGCATCGCCGCATATTGGTCAACAACTAGTAATAGCACTAATAAACCAGTAGATTTTATTGGAGGAGCCCCGACTTTAATTATCAATGGAAAAATCTCATTAGATATGAAGGGTCTAACTAACTCTTTTGCTACTCGATTAACCAGAAGAACAGCAATAGGTATTGATAGTGGTAATTTATATATGTTAATTACTTTAGGAACTGATGCTAATTTAAATGAAGTTGCAACTGAACTTTTAAAACAGGGTTGTATTAATGCAATTAATTTAGATGGCGGTGGTTCTTCATCTCTAGTTGTAGAAAATAAAGTTATCTATACTCAAAATAGAAACGTACCTTCCGCATTTGGAGTAAAACTAAAATCAACTACTACAAAACCTACTGTTCCGACTCAACCTACACAACCAACTGCTCCTACCACACCAACCAAAACCAAAATTATTATTGATGCTGGACATAATTCATCTACTGCTGGAAAACGCTCTTTTGATGGAGGGTTTAGAGAATATGAATTTAATTTTGATGTAGCAACTAGAATTAAAAAGTATTTAGATAACTATCCTCAATTGTCTACTGAAGTATTACAAATTAATACTACAAATTCAACAACAGAATTAAATGAAAGAGTTACCTATATTAATAATAGTGGTGCTAAATTAGTAATTTCAATTCATGCGAATGCATTTGGAACAGACTGGAACAGTGCTAATGGTTGGGAAATTTATTGTTATAAAATGCAAGGTGAAAGTTTAAAATTAGCTCAAGCTATAAAATCTGAATCACTTCCATATCTTGGCCTACGAGACAGAGGTATTAAAGATGGTTCTGCTTTTGCTCTTGTTGGTAGAACAAATCCAACTGCGGTTTTAATTGAGCATGGTTTTTATACTAATAAAGTAGAAGTAGAATTATTAAAATCTGATGCTTTTAGAGAAAAATGTGCAATAGCAGATGCTAAAGGTATTTTAAAATATTTAGGAATTGCTTGGGTTGAGCCTAAAGTAGAAACCCCAACAGTAGAAACTGAAAGTGAATATTTTTACAAAGTTCAAGTTGGCGCTTTTGATTCTGAAACAAAAGCAAAAACATTAGGAGAAAAATTAAAAGGACTTGGTTTTTCAACAATGATAAAGAAAATTAAAAAGGAGGAATAATAATCTATATGAAACAACATCTTGAGTTTATCAAAAAAATTGTTATTTGGGCAATGGTTCTTACAACTGTATTTTTTATTATTTCTCTTGGTGGATATTATATTTTACAAATACCCGCAAGTCCTGAATTAACAAACACAATTGGATTAATCGTTACTGGAGTTATTGTGTCCTACGCTGGTAAAGCTGGTGTTGAAAATTATCAAAAGATAAAGGGTTCGCAGTCTAACTGCGATTCAACACCAACAGACTTAGGATAGAGAGGAGTATATTATGGGTTTTGAAATGTTAACAAATTCTGTTACAGAACTTATTGTTGTTGCTTTATGTATCTTAATTACAAGATATTTAGTCCCTTATATTAAAGAAAAGTATGGTGCTGAAAAAGCTCAAAATACTTATGAAATGATTGAAAGGGCAGTTTTCGCAGCTCAGAAGATTTATCAAGAGAGTGGGCAAGGGCCTTTAAGAAAACAGTATGTAATTGACTATATTAATAGTAATCAAACATTAGTTAAACTATCCGAAAAAGAAATTGATATTTTAATTGAAAGTGCAGTTAAACTTCTGGACATATTTGAGAAAGAACTTAAGTCATAACTCGGTCATAATTTTTCAAACCCCTCAACATAAAATTCAATATTATATGGAATTTTAACAATTTTATACAAATATCGACAATTGAGGAGGGATGATATTGTTTACAGCCATTTTAAATTTTATTGGTATAGGCGGATTGATTACATCAGTAATTTTGATCTTTATAAATTTATTTATTAAAAATCAAGTAACTGAAATGGAAAAACGTGGAGAAATAAGGATTCAAGAAAATTATATAATGATGAGATATTTGCAATCGCTAGGTGCTTTAACCTATGCTACTGGAGTTGCAGTTAAAGATGGAAGAGTTAACGGAGAAATGACTGAAGCGATGGAAGGCTTTAGAGACGCAAAAGAAGATTTAGATTGTTTCTTAATTAAACAAAATGCAGAACTAATGCATAAAAAATAGGAGAATGTGATAATACATTCTCCTTCTTTTTTTATTCAAAATTAATTGTATGAACTTCACTTTTTATATCATGGTATCCTAAACAAATAGCGTCACATGTATCTTGAGTTACACTTACATTATAAGTTTCTCTAATAAAAGCTTGTGCATTGTTTTTTTGAGTAGTGCGGTCTCGCCCTTTTATATTACAAGTTGATTTCCATTCAGAAGAGTAATATATATGAATACCTGATTTAATCTTTTTACGATTTCGAAAAAACGTATTAATTAACACTCCTTGTAAATGAGCAAGGATTTTAAAAGTCCTAACATCATTTCTTTGTAATTGTATATCTTCTAACACCAATCTTAAATCTGCGGAATCATCTAAAGTAATTTCATTTATTTTTTTATCAAGCCATAGCCGCATATCCTCGATCTTACTTTCTGGTAAGCCTTCTGTTTTAAAAACTCCATAATCAAACAATTCTTTGTTTTTAAATAATGCCCATCCAGTCGCAGTTGTACTTTGATCTAGTGCTAAAACATATTTATTTACTGGTAGACCCGTATCCTCCAACTCTTTCACCTCCTGCTATATCATCTTCAGTCACAGAGTAGTTGTGGAAGATTCCTTGACCAATAATATCTCCTTTATTCAAAGTAATATCAAACGGAGACAAATTAATAATCTGGAAAAAGATATGACCTTCGTTATCTGGATTATCTACATAATCCGCGTCAATAATTCCAACTCCGTTACCTAACATTAGATATGAATTCATAGGAGTAGAAGAGCGAATAGCCAATTCAAGATATTGATCTGAATCCATATATGCTTTAACTCCTGTTGGTACAAGTGTTAGTTTAGCATTATTATTAGAGATTAAAGTTTTAATTTCTTTTAAATCTTTTCTGAAAATATCTACTAAAATTTCATCTAAATCTTGCCCCTCTAATAGAGATCCCGCAAATTCAGGTGTATATAGCTGAGTATAATCAAAAGTCTCAATATCAATATCTGCTAATTTCTTATTAACATAATCATTTTTTCCAAGACCTTCAAGCAAAATTTTAAAAATACCTTTATAAATACTTGGTACTACTGTTTCTTCAACAACTACAAAATCATAACCTGCTGAATACTTAGTCTTTCTAGATGGAAGATCAAATTCTACTTCTTTATATTTGGATACTTTTTCAAATTTAGCCATTCAATTTACTCCATTTCTTCAATTTCAAAACTCTTTTTCAACTCTACAATATAATATTCTCTTTGATCTTTTTTTCTAAACTTGTATGTAATTGAAGATTTAATTACATTATACTCTTCTTTTGTTTTCGCAACTAGATCAGTTGCCTCTTGTTCAGTGTCCACTTCAAAAACTTCAGTTACTTGCTTTAAATTTACAGCCATATTATTTCCACCTCTCCATTATAAATGTTTTTGTAATATTTTTCTATTTCTTTAAAAATTGGGGTTTTACCTATAAAAGTTATTTTAGTCGGCCTTCTAAGATGGGTTCTCGATACAATCGAATCTACACTATCATGTGCTGTAAAATGAAAGTTAGGTAAATCATTTGCAGGT
>CAYQXW010000180.1:0-3817 GCA_964421615.1 uncultured Planctomycetales bacterium | reverse complement strand
AGTGTGGGAAGATTAAGTTCAGAAAAAGGTTACGAATATTTAATAAAAGCTTTTGCTAAGTTAACAAAAAAATATAATAACATAAAGCTTATTTTAGTAGGTTCTGGGGAGTTGCAAGATAAACTAAGTTGTTTAGTTAATGATTTGAAAATTGAAAAAGAAGTGAAGTTTACTGGATTTAAAAATAATGTTGCTCAATACTATCAACAGTTTGATATTTATGTTTGTTCCTCACTAGTTGAGCATTTACCTTTAACAATTCTAGAAGCAATGAGTTTTGGTAAAGCTATTATTGCTACAGATGTGGGTGGAGTTGGAGATTTAATTAAAAATGATTATACTGGGTTATTGATTGAATCAGGCAGATGTGATAAATTAGAAGAATCAATTGAAAAATTGATTTTAGATGGGGAATTAAGAAAAAAACTAGGCCAACAAGCTCAAGACTTCGTTAAAACAAACTGTGCAATTGAGCAGATGACCTCGAAATATTTGCAGGTGTATAAGGAAGTACTTAAATCTTAGAATCGGATATTTTCCTTCTTTACATTTAACTGTAAAATTTTTTAACTAATCGTAAAATTTGCTGTATATTTTACGATAGTAGACAAAATATGCTAAAAAATCGATTTTTTAAAGCTTTTTAGGGGAAATTGCGGTTCTTAGATTAACCATTTGACGTTAATAAAACAGTATGTTATTTTAAGTATAAGACGATATTATGAAAATTAGCTATGATTCAGAAGTAGATACTGCATATATAAGTTTAAAAAAAGGAAAATTTAAGTTACTACTCAAAAATTAACTGAAGATATAGCAATTAATTATTCTTCTGATGGAAAAATAGTAGGGCTTGAAATACTTACTGCGTGTAAATATTTATCCAAACAAAAATGTCCCAAGATTAAATTAGAAAAATTACAACCAACTTAATAATGCTTACTAAAATAAAAAAGATTGAGTCAAAAGAAATAATTGATAAAGACCAATATTGGTTTTGGACAAAAAAATGGCAAGAAGAAGAAAAAGAAGCTGAAAACGATATAAGAAACGGAAAAGTAAAAAAAATTAATGTTATTGATGCACTGATTGCTAAAAATCTTTTTAATAATCCTAAAACAAAAATTATTACTAGTGGTAAGTTAAAAAGACAACTTAAAGTTTAAACACCTATATTTTGAGAATACTTCCACTTCCAAGGTGGAGGTGGTTTAAAGGTTAAAAACTATGAAAATATTATTTTGTATTCCAAGAATTCCTTATCCAGTTGACTCAGGCGCAAAGATTAGGACTTATAACCTTATCAAAGAAATCAAAAAGAATAATAACGAGGTTACTGTTCTTTCTTTTTTGTTTGATAAAAAAGAGTTAGCTGCTGTAGAAGAATTCCGCAGACTGGGAGTTGATCTTTTAACTGTTGCGGGAAAAGATAAAATAACTTTAGGGACAATTTTTAAAGCTATATTCGGGTTTTTACCAGTCAGTGTTGCTAAGTATAGCAGCAACGAGTTTTCTAAATGTTTAAAACATCTTTTGCAGACTAAAAAATTTAATTTAGTACATTTTGACCATATTCATATGGCTCAATATATAAAATGCTGCGGCAAAGTTCCAGCTGTGATAGATGAGCATAATGTTGAAGCTGTAATTCTACAAAGATTAGCGCAAAGCCAAAAAAATATTTTTTTAAAATGGTTGTTTACTTTTGAATACAAAAAGATGTATGCGTTAGAAAAAAAATTGTGTAATAAATCTGCACTTGTAACAATTTGTTCAGAAGATGACCAGAAAATAATTATAGATATAAGCCAAAACCGTAATAATGTGAAAGTGATAACAAATGGAGTTGAAACTGATTATTTTTCTCCAATAACAAAATCAGACGGCAGTGTTGTTAGAGATAGTGATTTAGTTTTTACTGGGTCCATGGATTGGTTACCGAATGAAGATGCTATTATTTATTTTTCTAAAGAGATTTTACCTATTATCTGGCAGGAAAAACCGGATACTAAACTTTATGTAGTCGGAAAAAATCCCAGCGAAAAAATTATCGAGCTCGGTGCCAACGAACCTAGAATTGTAATCACGGGTAAAGTTGTAGATGTTAGACCTTATATAAAAAATTCCGGAGTGTATGTTGTACCAATTCGTTTTGGCGGAGGGACCCGATTAAAAATTTTGGAAGCAATGTCGATGTGTAAAGCTATTGTATCTACAAAAATTGGAGCAGAAGGAATTAAATATACAGATAATAAAGACATTGTGATAAGTGAAAACGTGGGGATTGCAATGATGAGTCCATTGGAGGAGAATAGTATTTACACCTCCAAGGTGTTTCAAGATAAAGAGGCGATGAAGTTTGCTTATGCAGTAATAAATCTTCTAAACAACTCCTCAAAAAGAGAAACTCTTGGGAAAAATGCTAGAGAAATGGTTGTAAAAAAATACGACTGGCATTTAATTGGATCTAAACTAAATACTGCTTATTTCGTTGTGAGTAAATAATGGATCCAACTACCGGGTTATTAATTTCAAAAATATTTGCAATCGAGTTTTTAGTCGCTGTAGCAATTTTTTCTGCAATAATTTTACTGATTTCTTTACATATTGTGGGAAATTTATGTAAAAAACATAATGAACCCAAAGGGTTAAAAATTGTAAATATTCTACGTTTAATAGTTTTGGCCCCATTAGTTTTAATTATTTTATGTTTAATTGATGCTAGGTATATAGAACCTAACTGGATACAAGTTAAACCTGTAAAAGTAAAGAATGCTAATTTTACTAATCCTGATTACAAAAAATATAAAATAATTCAAATCTCGGATCTGCACATTGAGAAAAATGGTTTTAGAGAAAAGCAGTTGGTTAAGAAAATTAACAATTTAAGACCGGATGTTGTTCTTATAACCGGTGATATTATAAATTGTAAGGAAGGACTTGCTCCTGCTATTGAAGTTTTAAAAAAATTAAAAGCGAAAAATGGAATTTTTGCAATAATGGGGAATAATGATTACTATTATTTGGAAGAATCAGAATTTATTTCAGCATTTAAAAATATAAATATAAAAATTTTAAAGAATGATGCAGCTAAAATTATCTCAACTAAACCTGAATTATGGATCGTGGGATTTTCCTATAAACATGCTTTTCACTATGATAGAATAACAGATGCTTTTAGGGATATTCCTAAAGAAGCAAACAAAATTGTTATGATACATGAACCTGAAGCGGTTGAAAAACCACATTTAAAAGATTATAACCCGCAACTGGTTTTAGCAGGGCATACTCACGGTGGACAGGTTGGATTTTCTTTTATAAGACACTATTCTGATTATGCTGAACGTTCGCAGTATATGAATGGTATGTTTAATGTTAATGACATAAAGTTATATGTTAATAAGGGGATCGGAGTTAAAACTAAAAATATGAGATTTTTCTGCCGACCAGAGATAACGGTAATTAAGTTAGCCGCCTCCACCTTGGAAGTGGGAGCGCGGTAAAATAAAAACTACCACTTCCAAGGTGGAGGTGGTTTAAAGTTTTAAATATTTTATGGAAACGTATATTTTTAAGAATAATAAGAAAAAAAAACACATTCTATTTCATTTTTTAGCATTTTCTTTTTTTTTAATAGTTATTTTTCTGAATTTAACCAGTTATTGGCCATCAAATTTTCATTGGTTAGCTAATTTAATTCAAATGTCTCCTTTATGGATAATTTTTGGATATTCTATCGGATTGCTATTTTTTGCTTTAATAAATAAACTCAAAAAAATTGCTGTTTTAAATTTACTATCTTTATTTGGTTTAGCAG
>CAYQXW010000179.1:0-3835 GCA_964421615.1 uncultured Planctomycetales bacterium | reverse complement strand
GACTGTAAATCTGTTGCATCCGTGCTTCAGGGGTTCGAATCCTCTCCTGCCCACCATTTATACTTATAATAGATTTGCGGGAGTAGTTCAATGGTAGAACAATAGCCTTCCAAGCTATATATGTGGGTTCGATTCCCATCTCCCGCTTAAAAAAAACCCGCAGAATCATAAATCATTCAAAATATGGAAAATAATTTAAATCCAAATGAAAAAAGAGAATTTCCTCGTCAAGAATTTTTCACTCCTTTGGCTTATAAAGTTTGCAAAACTGAAACTTTAACAAAATTATTTGAAGGTTATACAATTAACGTCAGCCAGTCCGGAGTATTCTGTAATTTAAAAAATAGAGTAAAAATAGAAGATGTTGTTTGGCTTTCTTTTAATAAAAGTGTTTTAGTTTTTTGTGAAGATTTAGAAAGACACGGTTTTTTTTATCAGAATGGTGTTATTGGAAAAGTAGTAAGAGTTAATGATAATGTTAATGGTACTTTTGATGTGGGTGTTAATTTTATTACTCGAGAAGAAAAAAATATAACTAACAGAATCCCGGAATTTTTAAAAGAAGAAGTAAATGAGCAGAGCCAGCCAGAATAAAAAAATTTCAATTTTAGGAGATGGAGCTTGGGGAACAACTTTGGCCATACTTTTAGCAAATAAAAAGTATGAAGTTACTTTATGGGGTGCTTTTGAAGATTATGTAAAAGTTTTAGATAAAAAAAGAATTAACGAGAAATTCCTTCCTGAAGTTAAAATACCAAAAAATATTTTTATTACAGCAGATTTAGAAAAAGCTGTTTTAAAGCAAGATGTTATTGTTTTAGCAGTTCCTTCACAATATTTAAGATCTGTGTTAAAAAAAATTAAAGGAATAAAATATTCTAAAAAAACTCATTTTGTAAGTGTAACAAAAGGAATAGAAATAGATTCGTTGAAAAGAATGTCCGAAATTATTTCAAGTGAGTTAAATGATGTAAAACCTGCTGTTTTATCCGGGCCAACTATTGCACATGAAGTTGCTCTTGGAATGCCGACGACAGCGGTAATAGCTTCGGATAATGAAAAAGTTCGCAAGTTGTTACAAGATATTTTTATGACTGATAGATTTAGAATTTATACAAGTGGAGATGTTATTGGAATTGAATTAGGTGGAAGTTTAAAAAATATTATTGCGATAGCTTGTGGAATTTCTGATGGTTTAGGTTTTGGTACTAATGCTAAAGCTGCTCTTTTATCTAGAGGATTAGCTGAAATGGCTAGATTGGGTAAAGTTTTAGGCGCAAAGCAAGAGACTTTTAGTGGTATAACAGGGTTAGGTGATTTAGTTACAACTTGTGTTAGTGAACATAGCCGTAATAGATCAGTAGGTGAACAGATTGGTAAAGGCAAAACTGTGAAAGAAATATTTACGAATATGCAGCAAGTAGCAGAAGGTGTGCCTACAACAAAATCTGCTTATAGTTTATCTCTAAAATATAATATAGATATGCCAATAGTTAAAGAAGTTTATAATGTTTTATATAATAATAAATCCGCAATCAAAGCCGTTCAAGATCTAATGACCCGTAATAAAAAAGACGAATATTGATAACCTTTGTTACACAACTACTTAGCAAATAACGTAATAAATTTTCCTTTAAAACACTCTTTACAGTAAATAAAAAATAATATATAATTATAATCTATTTAATCTAACCGGGGCGTGGCTCAGTTTGGATTAGAGCGCTTGAATGGGGTTCAAGAGGTCGACAGTTCAAGTCTGTCCGCCCCGACGTATAATTTAAATTAACTGTATTTTTAAGGAGGAGAGAAATGGGATTTGAAGGCATAGAAAAAAGAAGACTTCCTCGAGTTAAAGGTCACTTTATAGTTTCGTATCGTATTATGGAAGAAGCTGATAATGTTGATATTACGCAAACTAAAAATATTAGTTTAGGTGGTATGCTGCTTACAACAAATAGGTTTTTTCATCCAGGAACAAGTTTAGCTGTTGAAATAAGATTGCCTTTTGAAACTCATCCGATTATGTTAATAGGAAAAGTTATTGAATCTTCAGAAATTAGTAAGGATTTAATATACGATACACGGTTGGAATTTATTGCTATTGATTAACATAATCTTCATATAATTAATAAAACTGTAGATTTTTATAAGCAAAAAGGTTAGAAATTATGAAAAAGATTAATGTAGGAATTATAGGATTTGGAACTGTTGGTGCGGGTGTGGTAAAAATTTTAAGAGATAGAAAGAAATTTTTATCAGATAAGATTGGCACTGAAATAAATATAAAAAAAATTTGTGATAAAGATATAACTACTAAAAGAAATGTATCTGTTAGTAAAGATTTATTAACTACTGACATTAAAGATATTTTAGATGATTCGCAGATTGATGTAGTTGTTGAATTAATCGGCGGGATAAATCCTGCAAAAGAATTTATTACAGAAGCTTTGAAAAAAGGAAAACATGTTGTTACAGCCAATAAAGCTTTGTTGTCAGAGTATGGTAAAGAGTTGTTTGCTTTAGCTAATGATTGTTCAAAAAATATTTATTTCGAAGCCTCTGTTGGTGGTGGTATTCCAATAATAAAGTCTGTAAGAGAAGGTTTAGTGGCTAATAAATTTGCTAACGTTTTTGGAATTGTAAATGGGACATCTAATTTTATTTTAAGCCGAATGTCTCAGTATAGTTGTTCTTTTGATATTGCTTTAAAAGAAGCTAAACAAAGAGGATTTGCAGAAGCGGATCCGACTTTAGATATTGAAGGTTTTGATTCCGCGCATAAGCTTGCTATTCTTACATATTTATGTTTTGGAAGAATGGTTGAAATGAAAGATATTTTTATTGAAGGTATTAGCCGAGTGACTTTAACTGATATTAATTTTGCCAAAGAATTAAAAATGGAAATTAAATTATTAGCAATTGCAAAAAAAGAAGCAGGTACTTTAGAAGTACGTGTGCATCCGACAATGATTCCACGAAGCCATATGATGGCTTCCGTTGATGGAGTTAATAATGCTATTTATGTTTCTTCTGATTTAGCAGGTAATTTACTTTTTTATGGACCAGGAGCAGGGCAGTTATCTGCGGCATCTGCGGTTGTTTCTGATTTGGTAGATATGGCGCAAGATATAAAAGCGGGATTATTTAGAACAACTTTAAATGTTTCTCCGGATGAGAGTGTTAGTAAATTAAAAAAAATTGATGATATTCAGAGCCGTTACTATATTCGCTTAATGTGTGTAGATAAACCCGGTGTTCTTGCAAAAATCTCTGGGGTGTTGGCAAAGTATAAAATCAGTATTGCTTCAGTTACTCAAAAGGAAAGACAAAAATCAAAGTCTGTGCCTATCGTTATGGTAATTCACGAAGCTAAAGAAAAAGATTTACGTAACGCTTTAAATGTAATTGATAAAATGGATTTAATACATGAAAAATCTGTGGCTATTAGAATAGAGGATGTTTAAATGTTATACAAAGGATTAATTGAAAAATATAAAAAATTTTTACCTGTAAGCGATAAAACTCCTGTTATAAGTTTAACAGAAGGAAATACTCCTTTAATTTTAGCGCCATATTTTAGTAATTTATTAGGAAAAAATTTTGAAGTTTATTTGAAATATGAGGGATTAAATCCTACGGGTTCGTTTAAAGACCGTGGAATGACTATGGCGATATCAAAAGCTTGTGAAGATGGCATGAAAGCTGTAATGTGCGCGTCTACAGGTAATACTTCTGCTTCTGCGGCAGCTTATGCAGCTAAAGCAGGAATGAAGTGTATAGTTTTAATTCCAAATGGTAATATTGCCTTAGGAAAATTAAGTCAGGCGTTAATTCA
>CAYQXW010000178.1:0-3859 GCA_964421615.1 uncultured Planctomycetales bacterium | reverse complement strand
AGCTAATGGAATACTTTGGTGGATATTTTTAACTAAATCATCAGTGTTGAATTCTCTAGTTTCTAAAAAGGCATCATACATTGCTGAAACAACCACTTGTTCTATCTCAGCACCACTATACCCATGTGCTTCTTTAGCTAAAAAATCTAAATCAAAATTTTTCGGATCACGTTTCTTCTTCTTTATATGAATCTCAAAAATTTGTTTTCTTTCGGTTTCATTAGGTAAATCTACAAAAAAAATCTCATCAAATCTTCCTTTACGTAATAATTCAGGAGGAAGAAGTTGAATATTATTTGCAGTAGCTACTACAAAAACAGACGCTGATTTTTCCTGAAGCCAAGTCAAAAAAGTACTAAAAACTCTAGCCGAAGTACCCGCATCTGAATATGTCGAGCTTTGCACTCCAGACAACCCTTTTTCTATTTCGTCAATCCAAAGAACAATAGGAGCCAAACTTTCAGCAGCTTTAATTGCTTTTCTAACATTTTCTTCAGAAGAACCAACAATACCACTAAACACTGAACCAATATCCATTCGCAAAAGTGGTAATTTCCAAAGATTAGCCACAGATTTCGCCGTTAAACTTTTACCACATCCTTGAACTCCAATTAAAAGTATACCTTTAGGCTGTGGCAAACCATAATCAATCGCTTTTTGAGTAAAAGCCAAAGTTCTCTTAGTTAACCAAGACTTTAATAAGTTTAGCCCACCAACATTTTTAAAATCTTCTTTGGCTTCAAAATATTCTAAAAATTTACTTTTGCGAATTGCCTGTTTCTTTTCTTCAAGAACTCTATCTATATCTTCAACACTAAGTTTTTTATCTAACACAATAACTCTTGCAAAAGCATTTTCAGCTTCAGCTCTAGTTAAACCTAACGCCGCCTTAATCAATCTTTCCTTATCTTCTTCACTAAGCTCTATTTTTACTTCTGATTGATTAAGCTTCATTATCTCAATAACTGCTTCTAAAAGTTCTTTTATCTCCTCATAACCTGGTAAATCATAATCAATAATAACAAATTCTTTTTCCAGTTCTATAGGAATTGTTAAAACAGGATCTAAAATAATCAAACTCTCATAAGAATTCTTTAAATTAATAACTAGATCACGAAGTTTACGAATTACGGTCTGATCATTTAAAAAAGGATGAAAATCTAAAAATAAAAAAATAGCAGGATCTGGATATTTTTCAATAAAGCTTAAAGCATTAATAGGATCTCTGGTAACACTATCTACTTTTAGAGGATCATCATCAACTTTAAAAATACCACGGGTAACTGACCATAGAAATAAATTTTTATTTCTATCTTGGGCCATATCACGTATTTTTTCAATAATTCTTAATTCTTCCCAGCTAACCATATAAATTAAAGGATAGCGAGCTCTAATAAAAACATCTAAATCTTCATCACATTTAGTCCACATAAATTTATCCTATGGTTTAGATTTAACCGCAAAAATAACTTATATCCTGTGAATCTAGCTTAGATACGTTTTTAATCAACTTTAAAGAATTTTTATCAACATTATTAAAAATAATTTCACCAGAATTTTCAATAATGATTTCTAAATAACTACTTTTTTTCTCCATTTCAAAAGAACGTTTTTGTTTTTTAAACATGATTTTCTTTAAGGCCATCTTTCATTAACTTATATTCAACGGAATCAGATAATGCTTGCCAAGACGCTTCAATAATATTCTCTGACACGCCAATCGTACTCCAAGCATCAGTTTCATCCTGTGATTGAATAAAAACGCGTACTTTCGCTGCGGTTCCATTCTTCTCGTCTAAAACTCTAACTTTAAAGTCGGATAAATGCATCTTAGAAAGATTAGGATAAAATTCTTTCAAAGCTTTTCTTAACGCATTATCCAACGCGTTTACAGGACCATCTCCTTCAGCAGCTGTATGTTCAACTTTACCTTTTACTTTCAACTTTACAATTGCTTCAGTTGAAACTTTCTTTTTTCCATCTTTATTTACTACTACCCGAAAACTTTCCAGTTTAAAAAACTCTTTTACAGTACTCAAAGCTTTCTTTAAAATTAATTCAAAAGAAGCTTCAGCTGCTTCAAAATGATAACCTTTCATCTCTAGCGACTGCAATAACTCATGAACTTTTTTAGTTTTCGGATCATCTTTAGTTAAATCTAAATTTAAATCTTTCGCTAAAATAACAATGCTACTCTTACCGCCTAATTCAGAAACCAAAACCCTGCGTTTATTTCCCACAATTTCAGGATTAAGATGCTCATAAGATTTAGTATTCTTCATTACCGCATTAATATGCACACCTGCTTTATGCGCAAAAGCAGAATCACCTACAAACGGCTGATTACTTGCATGACGCATATTGCTTACTTCACTTATAAAATAAGAGCTCTCGGTTAAATGTTTGATTTTATCTTCATCAATACAATCAAAATTCATTTTCAACTTTAAATTGGCAATCATCTGAATCAAATCCGCATTACCACATCGTTCCCCATACCCATTAACAGTACCTTGAACCATATTGCAACCAGCTTCAACAGCACATAAAGAATTAGCAACAGCAAGCCCAGAATCATTATGGCAGTGAATTCCTAAATCAACTTTTACTTTTGATTTCACTTCATACACAATTTTCATAATCTGACTTGGAGTACAGCCACCATTTGTATCACATAATACTAAATATTCTGCTCCAGCTTCTTGCGCTGCCAATAAACAATCTAAAGAGTATTTAGGATTATCTTTATATCCATCAAAAAAATGTTCAGCATCAAAAAATACTCGCGCACCATTATTAACTAAATATTTAACGCTATCAGAGATAATCTTTAAATTTTCTTCTGGTGTAGTACGTAAAACTTCTTCAACATGCAGTAACCAGCTTTTTCCGAAAATAGTTACCACTTTAGCTTTAGATTTAACCAACTCTTTTAAATTATGGTCTTCTTCTGCTTTAATTTTTGCACGGCGAGTAGAACCAAAAGCACAAATAACGCTGTTTTTAAAATCCATTTTAGCGGCCTTTTCAAAAAACATTGCATCTTTAGGATTTGATCCCGGCCAACCGCCCTCAATAAAATGTACTCCTAGCTCATCTAATTTTTCAGCTATTCTCAATTTATCCGTCAAAGAATAATTAATTCCTTCTCCTTGGGAACCGTCTCTTAAAGTCGTGTCATAAATTTTAATTGATCGCATTAATAAATCTCCATAAAAAAATCTTATTTACTTAAACCAAATTCACAATGAATTACTTTTACTGCTGTTTCTGCAAATTTCTTTTTAATAATACAAGAAATACTGATATCAGAAGTAGAAATCATCTCAATATTAATCTGGTTTTCAGCTAAAACCCCAAATAATTTTGCAGCAACTCCAGGATGAGATTTCATACCAATTCCAACAACTGCAACACGCGCGATATCATCATCACCAATAATTTCACCAGCACCAATATCTTTAGCTAATTTTTTAGCCAAAGAAATCGTTTTAGTTAAACTACTTTTAGGTATAGTAAAAGAAATATCAGTTTTTTTAGTATGGCTGACATTCTGAACAATCATATCAACATTCACACCACCATTTGATAACTCTTCAAATAATTTTGCTGCAACCCCAGGTTTATCCGGCATATCGCAAACAGTAACTTTTGCTTCATTTTTATTTAAAGTAACACCTGTAATTAAAGCTTCTTCCATATCTTTAACCTCCTTAATAATCATAGTCCCTTCATTTTCAGACATCGATGATCTTACGTGAAGCGGAACATTAAATTTTTTAGCAACCTCAATAGATCTCGGCTGCATAACTTGTGCCCCTAATGATGCCATCTCTAACATCTCATCAAAAGTAATTGC
>CAYQXW010000177.1:0-3861 GCA_964421615.1 uncultured Planctomycetales bacterium | reverse complement strand
GATTGTTAATGACCGGATTATTCCCTATGCCCATTTTGCAACTAAAAAAACGGTTATTGAAGTCGGGATGAAAAATCCTACTGCCGCACTAGAACCCGGAATTTTCATAAATTCGTTTGAAAAATATATTCTTTTCATTTACGGCATCGAAGGCAATAAAATGCAAAACATTAGAATCTATGAACCACAGGATAATAATAAACCGACAAGAATTATTATTGCCAAACGCGGTGAATTTATTGCACTACCTGAAAAAAATATTGTAAAACTAAAACTTATCGATGGAACTGCAGATGAACCCGATCCGAATAATCCCAATAATTTTTATAAATTAAACTTTAAAACATACTTTATGACTTTAAATCTTTCTCAGCTTCAAAATAAAGATAACATAGAAAAAAAGCCTAAAGACATGACTATTAAAGAATTACAAACAAGTATTAAAAAATTAGAGCAGCAAAAAATTGAAGCAACCCCCTTAATAATTGAAATTAATCAAAAAATATCTTTAGCTGTCGCTTGTTTTATTTTTATTTTAATAGGAATTCCTATGGCAGTCATCACGCATAGAAGAGAAAAATCTATTAATTTCGGAATTGCTTTTTTAATTATTGGTATTTATTATTTATTATTAATCGCTGCAGAAGCTTTAGCTGAACAAGCAATGATTCCACCGCAAATTGCGTTATGGCTACCTAATATAATTTTTGGTTTTATCGGAGGAGCTTTAACTTACAAATTATGCGTATTTTAGACCGTTATATATTAAAATCTATTTTAGGTATATTTCTGGGCTCTTTATTTACTTTTTTCTTCCTTTACGTAATTATTGATTTATTCTCGCATTTAGATACTATCCTTTCACAAAAAGTAACATTAACGGTATTAATCAAATATTATTTTTCTTTTTTACCAGTAATTTTATCTCAGGTCTCTCCTATTTCCTGCTTACTTGCAACACTTTATACTTTTGCAACTTTAAATAGGGACAATGAAATCATCGCTATGAGATCTTCAGGTCTTAGCATATTCCAAATAACCCATACAATTATAGTTTTAGGTTTTTTATTAAGCCTTTTCATTTTATTAATCAGCGATAAAATTATTCCGCAATCCTTAATGACAACGCAAAAAATAAAACAAGAAATGGAGAACTCGAAAAAGCAGGATAAAACAAAAGGCCCTGAGATAGTTAGAAATCTTTCCCTTTATGGATCAAACAACAGGTTGTTTTTTATTAATGAATTTAACACTACAGATAATTCTATATCTGGAATTACAATATTGGAAGATAACGAGCAACAACATAATACAAAAAAAATTATTGCTGATCGCGCAGTTTACAAAGATAACGTCTGGAGATTCTACAACAGCAAAACTTTTAATTTCGACGAAAAAAGCCAAATTATCGGTGAAGCCCAATATTTAGAAGAAGAAATAATGCAAATTCCCGAAACACCGAAAGATTTTCTTAATCAAAAACAGCTTCCAGAATACATGTCTTTAAGCCAAATAGAACAATACATCTGGAGATTATCTAAAACTGGAGCTAAAACAGTTGTTAGAAATTTTCAAATTGAACGCTACAACAGATTATTTGCTCCATTTACTAATATCTTAATCATTCTTTTAGGTATCCCTTTTGCGCTCAAGGTAAAAAAACGTGCAGCAGGGCTTTCTTCATTAGGATTAGTTTTACTACTGGTTTTCTTCTATTATATCTTAAATGGGGTTTGTCTTGCGTTGGGAAAGTCAGGAATTCTACCACCAGCATTTGCTGCAGTTTTAAGCCATTCAATAGTATTGTTTTTCAGTTTCTATATGCTTTCTAAAATCCCTTAAACTTCTACTATTTTTGCACTAAATTTAAATCTTTAGCCAATCGAACAAAATTTATATTACCTAAACTTATACCTGAATAAAACTCTTTTTCAGATACTTGCCGAGACCACATTACTTTACCTCTTGTCGACAAACCACCTTCTTCTTCTGCCAAAGGAAAATCTAAAGTTAAATCCCTTCCTTTAAGAAGTGGCCTATCCGAAATCAATCCGATTCCTCGTTCTGAAATATCTTTAGTATAACCGTAAGCATTAAAACTTTCTTGGTCAGAAAACCGAACAGATAAGTTTACCGCAACTCTTGGATAAAACCGCATTTCATGCACAATTTTATCTTCAGCATAAATCTTATTATTCTCAATATAAATTCTAGGGACTCTACTTCCCAATCCACAAACTATTTCATATGAAATAGTGCCGGATAATTCTGCTAACTCTTCTGCGGTAATTTTACTCTTTTGCTGTTGACCGATCAAAATAACATCATCCCCAACTTTAACATCGCTGTTTCCCACATCGACCATCATTTGATCCATGCAAATTCTTCCACAGATATTAAAACTTTTTCCATTAATCAGAACTGAACTTAAATTAGAAAGGTTTCTCGGATAACCATCACCGTACCCTACAGGCAAAGTAACGATTGTTGTTTTCTTTTTAGTCTTAAAGGTGTGACCATAACTAATTCCACACGCAGATTCAACTTCTTTTACAAAGATAACTTCTGTTTTTAAATTTAAAACCGGTTTTAAATCAATCTTCAAATCTTCTTTAGGAGTCAATCCATATAAAATAAGACCAGGCCTGACTAAATTAAAATGACTTTCTTTATAAGCCACAATACCCATACTATTAGCAGCATGGACTAAATCAATATATATCCCGGAAATTTTTAATTTCTCTACTAAATCAGAAAAAGATTTTATCTGATGATTAGTAAAATCTACGTCTATATCTGCACAAGCTAAATGCGTAAATATCCCTTCAATTCTAATATTTTTATACTCTTTAGCTTTACATATAAAATCAAAAGATTTATTTAACCGAATACCAATCCTACCCATCCCAGTATCAACTTTTATATGTACGTTGATAACTTTATTCAACTGCTGCGCTTTTTTATTTAAAGCTTCAATTAAAACTTCATCGCAAACAGTTGGGGTAATATTATACTCAAATAAAGGATCAATATCTTCAACTAAAACTAACCCCAAGACTAAAATAGGAGTATTAATCCCAGCTTTTCTTAACTTTATAGCTTCATCAATAGAAGCTACGCCCAACCAATCCACTCCGCAAGAAACAAGTTTACGCGCACAAGGAATAGCACCATGACCATAACCATCAGCTTTCACACAAGCCATTACCTTAACGCTTTGCGAAACAATTTTCTTAATAAGAAAAAAATTATGGGCTAAATGGTCTAGATTAATTTCCGCCCAGGTAGGCCGATACCCAATGTTATAATTGTTTTTTAGCATCTTTATTCACCGACTGTCTGATTTGACATTCCTTAGGATAAAGATAAACAGGATTAACCTTAAAAAGACTCTTAGCCTTTTTGTTAATTACTAAATCTTGGGCCAGTA
The DNA here is from genome assembly GCA_964421615.1 of uncultured Planctomycetales bacterium. Classification (GTDB taxonomy): domain Bacteria; phylum Omnitrophota; class Gorgyraeia; order Gygaellales; family Profunditerraquicolaceae; genus CAYQXW01. The sequence goes on along the minus strand of CAYQXW010000177.1, from coordinate 431 downwards.
AAATTAAATTGCTAGGTTTGAGAGTCCAGTAATCTTTATCAAGTAGAACAACTCTGCTTCCAAATTCACTTAAAATCTGCTCTTTAAAAACGGCTAATGCATCACCCAATATTATACTGCTAAATTTTTTAGATGTAGAATTTATTTTTTTCACATCCCGGATAAAATCTTCAATTGTAACTAATTTATATTCTGAAACTTTTTTTATTTTTTCATTTGTTTTTTTATAAACTGCAGAATAAATCAAATTTCTTTTAGCATCAATAGCTGAAAATATATAACAGTTATCCTGTTTGACATTTAAAGCCAGAATATCCAAAGAACAAACTTCAACAACAGGTTTGTTTAAAGGATACGCTAAAGCTTTAACACTAGCTAACCCCATTCTCACTCCAGTAAATGACCCTGGACCAACGCTACAAGCAAAAAAA
>CAYQXW010000176.1:0-3891 GCA_964421615.1 uncultured Planctomycetales bacterium | reverse complement strand
AAATGCCTAATAATTAACCCTTTAACTAAAATGTCATTATCATCAATTTCAACATTTCCAACTTGCCTAAACATTTCTTTAACAGATTCAAAATTAAATTTACTATAATCTTTAGCAAAAGAAAATTTAAAAGAATTTTCGGTAGAAAAATATCTCATATCCGGCAAATATATATCTATGATTCCATCTAAAAGCTTAACAATCTCTACTGACTCATACCCGTTAGTATTATAAACTAAAGGAATTTTTAACCCCTCCCCTACAGCAATCACTAATGCTTGCAAAATTTGAGGTAAAACATGGGTAGGACTAACAAAATTAATATTATGCGCACCAGAATATTGCAAATCTAACATTATTTTCGCTAACTCTTGAGAATCTACTTCTTTAGATTTAGATTCAAGTTGACTAAATTCAAAATTCTGGCAATAAACACAAGCCATATTGCAGTTAGCAAAAAAAATAGTCCCAGAACCATTAACACCAGAAATCGGCGGTTCTTCGCCATGATGCAACATAAAACTATAAATTTGCGCCTTTAAGCCTGTTTTACAAAACCCTTTTTCATTATTTAATCGATTAATTTTACATCTTCGCGGACAAATTTGACAAGACTCAAGCATATTCCACAATTTATCAGCAACATTCTGTAATTTTCCACTTTCAAATGCTTGAATATAAGATGGTTGTTTCATTTTTTGATTTGCTCAAAAAAAACTTGCCTAATTTGGTTAAAAATTTGTATATACTCTTGGGTTTGATAATCTGGATAAGTCCATGTCAAAAATTCATAAGACTTTCCTTTAAACTGCAATGTTATTTCAGCGTAAATTCCTCTATCAAGATAAATCCGATGCGCATAATCTTTAGTAGAAGCAAGAACTAATTTTGCAGGATGCAAATATCCCGGATCAATATTAATTTTTCTTCCAGTAGCAGTTAAAAATTTATCTTCAATATTATTAGTTTTTACTTTAATTTTAGACAAATCGCTTGGGTCAATAAGCTTCTCAAATGAAATAAACTGTCGTTTTAAATTAAGCCCAATTTCTTTTTGGTAGTATCCAGTAAAATTAAACTCTAAAATTGAACTTTCAAAATCAATTTTTCCATAAACTTTAAATAAAATAGATTTAACTTTTAATAAAAGTGATTCTTCATTAAAAATTAAACCTATTATTAATTTTACTTTTTCAGGATTTTTTATTTTTCCCATTATTCAGCAAAACTTTTAATTCTGCGAAATAGCGTTTGGGGTTTGCGTTAAAGCCGAATTTACATATTGGCTTAACTTTTGGCGAGTTACATCAGCTATTCTATTAAAATAAATTGCAATATTAAATGCGCCATTAGGAGCATCTTCACTTCTAACAACAACTCCTTCACATTCAACATTAGCTTCTGATTTTTTTAACCGGCTCTTTACTGGTAAACTCATCTTTATTTTAACTCTAGTAAAAGGCGGTATATACTTAGTAATTGTACAATAAGCACCTAAACAACTAACATTCTGGGTTCTTGTTTCAAAATCATACCCGTTAGTCTCTACATTCATAGGAAGCATCTGATATAATCTAGGATGCTGTCTTTTATCTTTACCAGAATCAATTCTGTTCATTATTTTGCCTCTTCTGTAGCCTTATTCTTGTTTTTTAAAAAACATTTTTTACTACAATAAAATTTACTATTTTTATAAAATCTTTTTAGTTTTTTTATTGGTTTATTGCATGATGAACAGTTTGTTTGTTTTTCTTCTTTATTTGCTTCAGCCATTGTTACACTCCTTATAATAATTGATTTTTTTTCATTCTTAAAAAATCTTCCAGAAACTTTTTTTCCATATAATCAAATTCTATAAAATTGACACCAAGCCTATACTTATCTGACCGCGCCATTGGGCTTGACCACATAACTTTCCCAATTGGTCTTAAAACACGATTAGAAAGATTGATTTCTAGATTTATTGTAGTTGCTGGAGGAAGAAACTTCTGATGAACAAAACCTACTCCACTTTGGCTTAAATCATCACCCACAGTATTAACTACTTCATTAGAACCACGAACTTGAAATTTTAACGGCCCTTCAAAATTATATCTCGGAAAAAGCCGATTATTTTGTTTGGCTACCATAATTTTCCTTTTATCCGTGGCTTTCCCATCAACTTGACTGTATTATAACATATATTTAATATCTGTCAATAATGCAAACCAGGTATAAAACATTTTACGAATCTATTTCATATGAAATAACAACATTAAATGAAAGCTGTTCATAATCCAATTCTTTAGGAAAAGCAGGAAAAGGCGCAGCCTGCCGGACACTATTTAGCGAGATATTTTTCAAATAATCACTTTGCGTAGATTTTTCTTCAATAAATTTTGCTTCTCTTAAATTGCCATCACGATTAACTAAAAAAGAAACATAAATTTCACCAGTTTGAGTATGAGAATAATTTAAATATGCTGACTTCCTAATCTTCTCTCTTATCAACTGATAATAGCCCATATAAGACGGATTTTTCATGTTTTTCTCAATATCAACCTCAGGCATAGTTATTCTTTTTTTTACCGATAAAACATCCGGCTTTGTTATATTCGGCTTATCTAGATTAACCTGATTATCAAGAAAATTTAAATTCTCCTTATTAATAAATGGTGGAGGAATTTGTTTATTATCATTTACTTTCAATGGCACATTCTCATTTAAAAAAGGCTCAACATTTCTTTTTACTTTATGAATTTCTTTAACATAAGAAAACTTTATTTCTTTCTTAGCTTTATTTATACGGTGTTTCCATATTTGAGGATAACGTATTAAAATACTACTATGCGCTAATATAGAAATAATTAATGCTATTTGAAAAATTTTATTTGAACTTATAGCTTTATTCATAAATTTTAATTATTTTAATACTCAATTCCTTTTCTGGCCTTTATACCTTTTTTATAGTAATGTTTAACTTCTTTAATTTCACTGACTAAATCTGCAATTTCAATTAAACAATCAGCAGCGCTACGACCAGTTAATATGACTTCAATTTTTTTAGAAACTCTTTTTAATAACTCAATAACCAGGCTACAATCGATTAGTAACAAATCTATTGCTACATTAATTTCATCAATAACAACTATATCATATTGATTACTTTCTATAACTTCTTTAATTCTTAACCATCCATCTTTCGCTAACTTTATATCCTTCGGATGCAATTTTCCTTTTATAAAACATCCTCGGCCAAACTGCTCTAAAGTAACATTACAAAATTTTTTTAAAGCTTTTATTTCACTAAAATTTTGCCCTTTAATAAACTGGCCAATAAAAATTTTTTTATTAGCACCGCACGCTCTTAAAACTAACCCCAAAGCCGCAGTAGTTTTACCCTTACCATCACCTGTATAAATATGAATCATATCTTTATTATTTTAACCCAAATTTTCCGATTAAAGGAACAAATACACATTTACAAATACTAATATCATGCCAATTATTATTTTCTTCTTTTATAAAAACAGTCAAAACCTGACTATCCAAATTTCCTATAGGAGCAATAATCATTCCCTTTGTGACTAACTGTTCAGATAACGGCGATGGCACCATATTAGTCGCTGCCGTTATTATAATTCTATCAAAAGGAGCAAAATCCTTCCAACCTAAAGATCCATCATCAAGTTTTGAAATAATATTATTTAAACCTAAATCAGCAAAAACTTGTTGAGATCGTTCATACAAAGCCCCTACACGCTCTATAGTATAAACTTCTTTTGATAACTTTGATAAAACAGCAGTTTGATATCCTGATCCAGTCCCTATTTCTAAAACTTTTTCGTTACCAGTTAACTGCAAAAACTGCGTCATCAAAGCAACTATATATGGCTGAGAAATAGTTTGCCC
>CAYQXW010000175.1:0-3902 GCA_964421615.1 uncultured Planctomycetales bacterium | reverse complement strand
ATACACCTAATGCTAGTGGCTCAGTTAAAGGATCAGATATTTTTATTTCGTATCTTGCTGGTAGGACTGGTTTTTTTGTTCAAGAAGGAGGAATTGCGGTAATGAATCCAACTCTTGCGGATTCTAAGATGATTATTGCAAAAGGTAACTGTGCTTTTGTGCCTTTTGATAAACCTCCGAGTGATTTGCGTCCGACCATGGATGCTGAAATGTTAGTGCATAAAAAAGATGTAGAGAAGTCTTTAATAAAAAAATGGATCCCTTCTGCGGGTGCAGCTAAAATGATTTGTAACGTAGTTTCATCATCAGGAACTGTTAGAATTTTTAAGAAAAATGCAGAAGATTGGTCAGTTGTGCAGACAAATCAGTTAGTTGATGAAGGAGATAAACTGCAGACAGGTTCTGATGGAAGGGTTGAAGTAAAGTTGTCTAACGGAAATGTTTTAGTTTTACAGGCGAATACGGAATTAGCGTTTACTAAAATGCGTTATGATGAAAAATCTGGAGATTTTGAAAATACTTTTGATATGGCTGTAGGGGAAGTTTTAGGAGTGGTAGAAAAAATTAATAAAAAATCTACATTTCAGTTGCGTACTCCAACTGCTGTTTCAGGTGTGAGAGGAACTTTTATTAAAGTTTTAGTTGCTCCACCTACGGTTAATGTGCCTAAACCCCAGACTCAGGTTTTTTTTGAAGGAGGAAATGGGATCGTTACTAGTGTTATGACTGGACAAAGTAAAGAAGTTTTTGCCGGGCAAAATGTTTTGATTGATAATGTCGGGCAAATTGCCCCTCCAGTTATTACTTCTTCTGAACAGAGAACAACGATGGTACATACTTGGACAATGGGGCAGACAGTAAATAATTATTCAACAGCAAAAGGTTTTTCTGGTCCAGGTGGGCAGATGAAGAATGAAAAAATGCCACCACCACCAATGCAAAAACCTATGATGATGTTTCCTCCGCCTATAAATCAAAATTTACAGAATACAGATCTGACTTCAACGGTAACAAGACCGGTAGAAAATGTTATTTTTTATCGTGCACCGTTAGTTGCGAATTATATGGCGCCAAATCCGACTCCTGCAGTTATTACGGCAAATATGGATTTTTCGATGAAAGATAATGGAACTTTCCATGGGATTATTAATGGGCATTATACTGCTGCAGTTGCTCCAAATTGGAGTTTAAAATTGATTAATGGAGTTAGTGATGATATTAGAATTATAGGTATTAAAGAACCTATGAATATGGTAAGTAGTGGTCCTATTGGAACTACTCCGATTACTAATTTTGTTGGAGTAATTCAAGGCACACCTATTGATAAGAATTTACATCTAAATAATTTTGTAGGTAATTATAATTCTGGTAATTTTGTTGCTGAAATTTATGGGACATGGACGGATGTTCCACCTGGGGTATCAGGGCCTATATTATCAGAATAATTGTTTGTTTTTTGCTGATAAACCCTTATTGACGCTTAGTTTAATTATTGATAATATATATAAATTGAATGCTTTTCTATTTAAAATATTTTAATAGGATTACTGAATAAAAATATGAACATTATTGAATTATTAGACCAGAATTTTCAGAAACATGCAGAAAAATTAGCTGTTGTTTTTAAAGATACAAAAATAAATTTTCAACAGCTTAGAGAACAAACATATAAATTAGCTCAATTTTTAAAAGAACTAGGCCTTAAAAAAGGGGATACTGTTGGTATTTATCTTCCTAATAGGCCAGAACATATTTATAGCTATTTAGCAATTTGGTGTTGTGGTGCGACTGCCGTTCCTCTAGATTATATGCTTACTGAAGATGAATTAGTTTCTTGTTTATCTCATGCTGAAATAAAAATTTTACTTACAAAACCTAAAGAAGCCATTTCTATTGAAAAATTAAAGAATAATATTCCTACATTAAAAAATATTGTTACTTTTTATGAAAAAGTTGAAGGTTGTTTGTTTGCAGATGAGTTATTGTTAAAAGCAATAGCGTTAAAACCTGATATTCATATTGATGAGAAAAGTTATGCGATTATTTTTTATACTTCTGGGACTACGGGAAAACCAAAAGGGGTTTTAATTAATTATCTGCAATTAGGTGCTCCTGCGAAATCTATGGGATTTTTTGTGGATTTGAATGAAAAGGATGTGATTCTATCTGCGTTGCCTTTTTCTCATTTAGGAGGGCTGATTTATATCCTTAATATGCTTTCATTTGGGTTAACTATGATTTTAATGGAAAGGTTTACTCCACCGTTATTCTTAAAAAATATTCAGGATTATAAGGTAACTTGTTTTTGGGTTGTTCCGTCGATGTATTATGCATTTTTACAGATGAAAGAATTTGAAAGTTACGATTTATCAAGTTTACGTTGGATGGTCACTTTTGGTGCGTCTAATTCTCCAGAAGCTCTTCGTAGATTTAATAAATATTGCCCGCATGCGCATTTATTGAATGGTTGGGGGATGACAGAAACAAATGCTCCGACTACAGTTATTCCTTTGGGATCAAAAAATATAGAAAGTGTTGGTCGTCCTGTTCCTTGGGCGCAAGTGAAAATTTTTGATGATGAAGATAAAGAATTGCCGATAGGGTCTGTTGGTGAAGTTGTTGTTAAAGGTTGGATTGTTACAGACGGTTATTTAAAAGATCCACAGTTGACAATGGAAACTAAGAAGAATGGTTGGTTCCATACCGGAGATTTAGGTAAATTTGATTCAGAAGGTAATTTATATATTGTAGGCCGTAAAAAAGAGATGATTAAAGTTTCTGGTGAGATAGTTTTTGAACCAGAAGTTGAGGCTGTTATTCAAAAACATCCGCAAGTTGCTGAAGTTGCTGTTATTGGTGTATTAGATAAAATGAGAGGGGAAGTTCCTAAAGCGTTTGTTGTTTTGAAGGAACAAAACTCTTTGTCTAAAGAAGATTTACGTTATTTCTGCCGGGAACATTTAGCACATTTCAAATTGCCGCATTATTTTGAATTTGTTGAATTTTTACCTAAAAATAGAGTAGGTAAAGTTGATAAACAAAAGTTAAAAAGTAATTCTTAAAAAAAATTTGTTAACCCGTGTTTCTCTTGGGAACACGGGTTTTTTTATGGTTTAATTTTATGATAGAAAAAATTAAAAAAAGTCTCAAAGTATCTTTTTGGGATGGGGTTTTTGCTGCTTGTATGCAAGGATTTTCAACAGAATATGTTGCCCCATTTGCTTTAGCACTTAAAGCTACTACAAATCAGATTGGATTTTTGTCTGCTTTACCAAGTTTAGTTTCTTCTTTTGCGCAATTAAAATCAGCTGCTATTTTAGAAAAACTTGGTAGTCGTAAAAAGTTAGTGGTTAGCTGTGTTTTTCTACAGGCTACTATTGGTATTTTTATTGTTTTTACTCCTTATCTATTTAAAGATTCTGCAGTTGTTGCACTAATTTTTTTAGCTACACTTTTTAATGCAGCTAATGCTGTTGCTTTACCGGTTTGGTTAGGATGGATGTCTACTTATCTTCCTGTGAATAAACGAGGTGCTTATTTTGGTTGGCGCAGTAAGATGTTAGGATTTTTTACAATAAGCTGTTTATTTTTAGCTGGGTTTATTTTGCATCTTTTTAGTAATAATGTGCTAAAAGGTTTTTTTATTATTTTTAGTATTGCAGTTATATGTCGGTATATATCATGTTATTTTTTAACTTTAATGTACGAGCCGGTGTATCATGTAAGGGAAGATGCGTATTTTAGTTTTTGGGATTTTATAAAAAGGATTAAGCATTCTAATTTTGCTAAATTTGTTTTATTTGTAACTCTTTTTAGTTTCAGTGTGAATATTTCATCTCCATTTGTTTCAGTTTTTATGTTGAGAGATTTGAAATTTAATTATATTGCTTATACCATATTAG
>CAYQXW010000174.1:0-3923 GCA_964421615.1 uncultured Planctomycetales bacterium | reverse complement strand
CTGGGTTCAAATCCCAGCCTCTCCGTAAATTTTTTCAGCCAAAGGCTGAAAAAATTATCCCGCAGCGTGCGAAAAAAATGTCGAGGCGTTTTTTGCCGAGAGATTTTTGAGCGGTTACGCAAGGGATAGACAGCAAGTCACGTAATTGAAATCAGAGTTTGTTAATATAAACCTACATGACCAAAAACTGTTATAACAAATTTAAATTATTTCTAATTCCAATCCTATTTTTTTTATTATCTCAAAATTTTCTTTTTGCTGCAGAAGAAAATTCTACAATTATTGCGTATTATCCAGCTCCCAAAGGAAACTATCAACAAGTTAATACTGATCATCTTGCTGTAGGAAATTATAATGATGTTTGTTGGAATTGTACTACGCCTACAAATGCCAATACTGATCTTTTAGTCAATAATCGTGTGGGTATTGGTGTTAAGAATCCTGCTGTTGCTTTAGATATAAACGGGCAAATTAGAATAACAGGTGGTGATCCTAAAAATAATAGAATTTTTATTTCTGATGATAATGGATTGGGGCGGTGGTCAGATGATGATATTAAAATGTATTTAATTCCCAGTGATCCCAAAGGTGACAAGACTCTTCAATTGGGTAGGCATTCTATTTGTATTTTAACCGATGTTTATGCTCCAAATGAAGCGCAAAACTGTTGGTGTCAAATTACTGCTACGGCTGGAACTTGGGCTATGCGTAGAGTTTCTTTTAGTTGGCTATATGGTGGGTGTGCTTGTGAAGCATTGTGTATGTATTAATAAGAAAGATTTATGAAAAAAATTTATCTTTTTATTTTTTTAAATTTTATTTATTTTGTAAATTTACTTTTTGCTTTTGATAATACAAATATTACTTTTGTAACTTATTATCCTAGTCCGAGAGCAACTTATAAAGAGTTAAGAACGCGTAGGATTGCAGTTGGAGATAATGTTCAAGCATATGCATTTGATGCAAATACTGATTTATATGTTACTGGAAATGTTGGAATTGGAACAAAATTTCCAGCGGCAACATTAGATGTAAACGGTACCGTTAGAATTGATGATGGTTTACAGATAGAAGGAAGAGTTTTAATGTCCAATGCTCATGGAGAGGCGTTTTGGTCAGATAGAATGGAGTTATCTAATTTCTTTGCAACTTTTTATAATACAACTCAATCGTCGACTCCTGCATTAGTAATTAAACCTATGGGTAAGCATTTATTCTGTTTTTTATCTGGGGTGCTTCCGATGGGACAATTTCAAGCTTGTCAATGTCAAATTAACCTTGATGCTAGTGGTAATTGGACTTTAGAAAGAACGGCTGGTCGTGTCGGCGGTGATACTTGTGCTTGTGAAGCGCATTGTTTAGATAAAATTTAAAAATGAAAAGACTATTTTTTTTATTTTGTTTTATGATTTTAGCTGTTAATGTTTATGCAGTAGAAGAGAATATTACTATTACAGCTTTTTATCCTATACCTAAAGGAAGTTATCGAGAAATTAAAACAGACCATTTAGCTGTAGGGGAAGGATATTCTAATTCGACTTGGCAAGGGCCGACAGCTTTAGATGCGAATACTAAATTAATTGTTGAGGGTAATGTTGGAATTGGAACAAAAACTCCTACTGCTACTTTGGATGTAAAAGGAAAAATAGCAATTAGAGGAGGTAATCCTGGTATTGATAAAATTTTAAAAGTTGATAATACAGGGCTAGCTTCTTGGCAACCTATAAATAAGGTAAATAATTTAGTTGTTAGTGGTCCTTATCGAACTGCTGCAGATATGAAAACTACTTATGCATTAAATGTATTGATGGGTAAACATTTCTTTTGTGCTTTAACCGCTTTTGTTCCAGGAGTTGGGTCTAATCCGAGCCATGAACAAGCCTGTATGTGTAATATTGTGAGAAATAATGATGGGACTTGGACTTTGTTTCGTTATATGGATTCTACTCAACCATTTTTGGGTGATTGTGTTTGTGAAGCAAGATGTGTGGATCAAATTCCATAATGTTTGATAAAGTTAAAAACTGGTTTCTTCTTTCCCGGGTTCCTTTTTTGTCTGTTGCAATCTTTCCTTTTATATTAGGTTCTATTTTTGCTTATCGAGTATCAGGATTTATTTCTTTTAATGTTTTTATTTTTGCTTTTTTAGCTATTATTTTTATTTTGTTAGCAACTTACTGGAATGGTGAGGTCTATGATATAGAAGAAGATACTATTTCAGCTCGAGGGAAAAAAAGCTTATTTAGCGGAGGAAGCCAAGTTATAGTTAATAAAAAAATTTCCGGATTAAAAGTAAAAATTGCCAGCTGGGTTATTATTAGTTTGACTTTAATTTTAGGAATAATTTTGCAATTTGTTTTTAAGACAGGTAAATTAACAATTATTTTAGGTTTAACTGGTGTAATATCAGGTTTTTTTTATTCAAAGCCACCTTTTAGATGGGTTAAAAAGGGGATTGGAGAAATTTTAATTGCATATTGTTATGGATGGTTAGCTTTAACTGTAGGATTTTATTTGCAAACTGGTTATTTACGTTGGGATTTATTTTTTATTGCTTTGCCAATAGCGACATCTATATTCAATGTAATACTAATAAATGAGTTTCCAGATTATTCTGCTGATTTAAAAGCAAGTAAAAAAAATATTTTAGTGAGGATTGGAAAGATTAATGCAGCAAGATTGTATTTTATTAATTCAATTTTAAACGTAGTTTTGTTTATTTTATCTATTTTTTTTATTCCTATAGCTAAATCTCTTTTGTTTTATATTCCTTTTGGAATAATATCTATTCTGACTGGTTTTTGTATGTTAAAACGGTATTATTTGGATTTTAAATCTTTGCAAACAATGTGCGGATTAACAATCCTTGTTAATCTAGGAACATCCTTATCTTATATCTTGGCTTTAATATTTTTATAATATGAAATTATCGAAAATTTTATTCCCACCGTCATTATTAATGCGTCAAATATCTTCTGTATTTTTATACTCATATTTATCTGGATGGAAATCATTTGGTTCTTGGATTCTTAAAAATGGGTTACGCTCTATTCCTATTTCTGCGGGTGCTCGGGGGATGGGGTGTATTGGTTTTCCTGATCATCCTGTTTGGGAAGTTACTGCGCGTTGTAATTTAACTTGTCAACACTGTCATGTGAGGGCAGGCGAGCAGTTAGTGAAAGAATTATCAACTGATGAAGGTAGAAGGCTAATAGATGAGTTGAGTAAGATAAATAGTTTTAGAATGCTTGTTTATACTGGAGGTGAGCCGTTAGTTAGGCAGGATATTTTTGAGCTAATGAGTTATTCTAAGCAAAAAGGATTTGTTAATGTGTTAGCTACTAATGCGACATTGATTAATAATAAAAATGTAGCATTAAAATTAAAATCTCAAGGAGTAAAAGCTGTTGCTGTTAGTATAGATTCTACAAATTGTGAAGTTCATAATAAAATTCGTAATAATAAGGATGCTTTTGATTTAACTTTAGCGGGAATAAATTATTTGGCAGAAGCTAAAATTCCATTACAGATTAATATAACTGCGATGGAGTATAATTTTGATAATTTAAAAGAGATTTTAAGGTTTGCACAGGAGAAGCAAGCTGTTATTGTTTTGATGTATCAGCTTGTTGCTTTTGGTAGGGCAGAAGAGATAAAAAATGCTGCGCTTAATATTAGTAGGAATGAGCAGTTGGTAAAACTTGTAGCGCAATATCAAAAAAATTCTTCTGTTATTGTTGAGCCTGTTGCCGGTCCGCAGTATTGGCCTTTTTTATTAAGAAATAAAAATAATTTTTTTGCTAAAAAGATTAGTGAAAAAGTTTTCCACGGGTGTTGTGCAGGAAGAGGGTTTGTTTATATAAAAGCTAATGGTGATGTTTGGCCTTGTCCTTTTATTAATATTAATGCAGGCAATCTGAAAG
>CAYQXW010000173.1:0-3926 GCA_964421615.1 uncultured Planctomycetales bacterium | reverse complement strand
GATCTCTAAAAAAGTAACTGGTATATTTAGAATCAGTTATATTACTGTTATTATCAAAAAAGAAATCAAGTTCATTACTTAAAACTCTAAAAATTTCGGGATTATTTAAAACTTCGGAAGGATTGATTCTATCTTGCTGCAAGGAAACCTTAATCGCCTCTACAATTTCTTCATACAACGCTTCATCTTGATATAATTTATTATAAGAACTTGCTCCTAACTGCTTAATAATTTCTTTATAAATTTGCTCATCACCACCATCTTCAGTTAAAACATTATTAGAATATAAAAACTCATTTACTTCTTCAATTTTTAAATAACCTTTATTTTTATAAGGAGCTATTGTTTTCAGAATAAAATCATTCAAATCTCCCCTAGACCTATTCATTTTATTAATAACTTGCAATTCAAACTCGACATATGGAAATTTATTCTTTAATTCCTTGTGAATCTGCGGTATCAATAATTGATTTTCAGTCTTTTCATTTGCTGCTAACTCCTTTAAAATTTTCACTATTTCTATTTTAAGTTGTCCTAGGGTCTTAAAGTTTTTTGCAGATGGATTTTCTAATTGTTTCACTACAAAATCTACAAAACTTTTCTCCATTACATAAGCTTTATAGTAATTACAACTACGCTGTTTAACATTTATTTTTTTAGTCAGAAGTACATCATGAACAACAAGTTTACTATGTAAACTTATAAGAATATTATGATACTGCTTAAATAAAAATCTTGCATGTATACTATTACTTATCAATATTTGCTTTGTATAAGCATCATAATAATCATATGCGATAACTGCCAAAAGTAGTTTTTCATCTTCATCTAAACTATCAAAAATTCTTTTATAAGTATCTTCTAACAATTGTACAGCTGCTTCTGTTAGAAAATATTGTTTATTCTGTGCCTGAGCAACCAACCCATTATTTTTTAAAAGATTTATATATCTATAAAATGTATCTTTTTGTGGAACATTTAAAGCTTTAGCAATTTTTCTATTATCAAAATCTGAGTTCATTAATACTAACAATTGTAAAAGCCTGCTAGTATAGCGTTTTCTTATTCTTAAATTTCTCCAATCAAGACGAGAAAATAATCTTGCTTCAAACCTAGAATCCAATACTAAAATTTTCTTAGAAATAAACCCGAGTATTTTTTCTTTCACTAAAAGGTTAACTAAATCTGAATTTACTGTATCTGCACTAATAAATATTTTTTCCTGTTCTATTAAACTAAGAATAAACAAAGCAACTTCTTCTTTTTGTTTAGCCTCAAAATTATATTGGTCTAATATCTGCTCAAAAATTTTCAAATTATTCCAGTATCTCTGGTAATTACCAATAACATAACCTTCTAATTCCAAAAGTTCAATGGTGATTGCTTCATCCTTATTCGCTTTAATCCAAGTTTGATACAAAACTTTAAAATTAATTACAGCGAACTTTTCTATTAACTCTTGCATTCTCTGATCAGTTAATGTCAAATTTCTAATACGTCTAACCAAGCTGTCTTTACCTATATACTTACCTTGCTGCTCCAAAAATTTAACTGTTTTTGCAATAACTCCATTTGTTTTAGAATACGCATCAATAATTTCTTCATTAGTAGGATTATTGCTTTTAATCTTTTCATTAAAATTTCTCGTCAAAGTTTTCGTATGTACACCTATCTGTTTAGAAATATCCTGGATTGTAAAATCCTTAGGGTTTCTACTTAACACTTCATCAACTACAGCACTAACATTTTCATCAGTAATTAAGTTCATCTCTTTAATTAAATATTCTTTAAGATCTACATTTCTCAACTCTAAAGCTAAATAATATTGGAAAACCTTATTAAAATTTCTTCTACGTTTAATAATTCCAGCTTCGGTTAATTGAATTAATCGCTGGACTACAACGTCTTTATTAAACCCTGTATCTTGCATAATCTGAAGCTGAGTTTCTTTGCCATTAGCAATACTCATGACAATTTTATAAACAGCTGAATTATAAAAATCTTCTAAACTAATATATCTTCCTTTTCCACGAGCAATCTTAGGTAAAGGTTTTCTTTCAACATGAGAAATATCTGGAATTTTTTTCCATTCTTGTTTTACCAGAAAATTAGTCTTCACCAACCTTTTTAATAATCCAGCACTAATATTCATTTGTTCATCAACTAACACAATCAAATCTGCTTTATCTGCAGCTTTTTGCATAACAGCAATCAAAGATTCTACGTTAACATCATCCACATCTGGAATTAAAACAGTTTCAACTAACTTATGATCAACGGCCTTAAGCATTTCAAAAGCCTGCCTTAGATTAAATGAAGTAATAACAAAACCTTTCTCTTCAAGTAAAAATTTAATTTCTTTATATTGGATTTTTAAACCTGCTTCTTTTAATTCATTAAAAAACTTATTTAAAATTTCCAAATTACTATTCTGCTGTTCTTTTTTTAATTCTTGAATTTTCTGTTTTGCATTAATACGCGCTTGAGAAGATTGCGTTTTTTGATTTATTTTTTTCGGTCTAGAAACAACACTATCTGATTGATGATGGCGCCCCCTTGCCTGAAATTCAATAACGCAAGATACTAAATCCGCATCTATTAACGCTACCTTTTTAATAATCTCATACGCTAAATCGCGCAAAACTGGCAACCCGTTTTCTCCCATTTTCGCAATAAATTGTTTACGGCTTAAAACAACACCTTTATTCTTCAAATCTTCCAACAACTTTCTTGTTCCAACAATATCTTCAGCGTCCTTCTGGACTTTTAATTCTTCTTTAATTTTTGTTAAAGCTGGCGATCTTCTAATAAATTTCTGCAGCATACTCAAAGAAAGCTCAGGATAAATTTTATTTAATTCATCAAAAGCTTGAGTAGCATTTCCTTTGTATGCAATCAAATATTTTTTAATAACTTCTAAATCTATTAATTTACCTTTAATTACCAGTAAATCCGGATCTTTTCCGACCAAAAGACACAATTCCGCATCAAGATCAATAATGCTACAAAGATTTTTATAAGTAAGGCTCGGATACTTTTGAACTAAAATTCGATGAGCCGCCGCAGGTTTTCTTAAATTCTCAATTAAAGCTATCTTAATATCTTCTTTTTCAATGCCTAAACTTCTTGTTCTTTTTGTTTCTGAATTTTCTCCACCATCATTTTTTAAAAATATATTATTATTAACTATATCTGAGCTATGCCCAACCTTTGCATACAATGATTCATAAATACTAGGCACGCATGCATGAAAATCGATTTTATGAGGAAAATTCTTATATAAACCAAAAATGTTATAATAAAATTTATTTTCTTCTGGCATATTTTCAAAATAATCATTTTTATCTTTTTGATAATCAAAAAATCCTCTTGCGGATAAATAAGAAAAAGATCTTTCATCATTTGAATCCATAACTAAAGGAATATAAATATCCTTAACAATCTGAAACGGTAAACTATTAATTTGCTGTGATTTTGCTTTCATAACTAAAACCTGATTTAATAGTTCATTCATAAATCTAAACATCTCATTAAATCTTTGTGCATCATCATAACTAACAACAGTAATCCCAGCATAAGCTAACAAATGTTTCTTTTTGGTATTGCTAAAATCATACATACCTAACAAAGCTTCTCTTTCTAAAGTACTTTTAATTTTATGTTCAACATGTTCATACAAACGGCTATTAGCAACATCTGTATTATCAAAAAGCTTTTCATACAGTTTTAAAATTTTACTTCCTTTTACAACCAGCATCCCCAAACCATCTTCTTTCATCTGCAAACGATTAGTCCAAGCGCCAACTAAAGTAAACTCTCCCATTCTTTTAATTGGGCCAACATAAACAGCATCTGCATGTAATAAAACAATACCCCCCCTACCCTCCTGTTTTAATGATTGCGTAGCTCTATACCCATTTAAAATA
>CAYQXW010000172.1:0-3979 GCA_964421615.1 uncultured Planctomycetales bacterium | reverse complement strand
GATACTTTTATGGTTTTTACAGATAGGTTGTTTTTAGCCCGTATAAGTCCGGAACTGATGAATGCTTCTATGGGTGGTGGGTTAACGGTTTTTATGATGTCTTCTTTTTTTATGGGGCTCATAGGTTATGTTGCTGCTTTGGTTGCGCAGTATTTTGGCGCAGGAAGAAAAAAAGATTGTTCTGTAGTTGTTACTCAGGCGGTTATAATTGCAATTATTGCTTATCCAATTGTTTTAGCTTGTAAACCGTTAGCATATTTATTGTTTGATTTTATGGGGGTTAGTGCTAAACAGTTAGGGCCGCAAAAAAGTTATCTGAATATTTTGTTATATGGCGGTATTATAAGTTTGTTAAGAGGTTGTTTTAGCGGGTTTTTTTCTGGGATTGGGAAAACAGCAATTATTATGATTGCATCTGTTACGGCTATGGTTATTAATGTTGTATTAAATTATATTCTTGTCTATGGTAAATTTGGGGTTCCAGCGTTAGGAATAGAAGGTGCTGCTTATGGGACTGTTTTGGGTGGATTTAGTGGTTTATTGATTTTAGTTGTGAAATATTTAAAAAAGAAAAATAGAGTTGAATTTAATATAAAAGATTCTTTACGTTTAGATTTTGGAGTTGCTTTTAAGTTGTTGCGGTTTGGGTCGCCTACTGGAGTAGAGATGTTTTTGAATTTATTAGCGTTTAATGCTTTAGTTTTAATTTTTCACTCGCATAGTTTGATTACTGCAACAGCAGCTACGATAGTTTTTAATTGGGATATGGTTTCTTTTGTTCCTCTTATAGGAATTGAAATTGGGGTAACTAGTTTAGTTGGTAGATTTATGGGTGCAGGAAAACCTGAAATTGCGCATCGAGCTACTATGTCTGGTTTAAAAATGGGGTTAGTGTATTCTGCGTTTGTTTTAATGCTTTTTGTATTATTTCCGCTTCAGTTAGTTGAAGTTTTTCGTCCGAATGGAGTTGATAGTATTTTTAATGGTTCGATTAATTTGGCAGTTTTTATGGTTAGGCTTGCATCTTTATATGTTTTAGTTGAAGCGATGTTGATTGTTTTTATAGGTGCATTAAGAGGTGCTGGGGATACTTTATGGTCGATGAGTATTTCAGTTATGATACATTGGTTAATGGTAGGAATATTATTTTTAGTTTTAAGAGTTTTAGGATTATCTCCACAAATAGGTTGGTTAACAGTTGTTATAATGTTTTTAGTATTTTCAATTTTAGTTTTTCTGCGGTATCAAAGTGGAAAATGGAAAAAGATTAAAATGGTTCAGAAAGAGCCAGTACTTGTTGCGATAGATGGTTTTCATGAAACATCAGATATTTAATATCTCATATTTTTTGAAACTTTTTGCTGGTTTTATGTGTCTAATCTTTTGAAAGGGAGGTTAGAAATGAAAAAAATAAATTTGAAGGTTGTTGTAATGTTAATGGTTTTTGTAGTGGGAGGCGCTGGATTTTTACAGGATTGTTGGGCATGGGGAGGACATGATGATCGTGGACATGGTTCTCATTGGTATAATCGAGGTCGGTCTAATCATGAAGTAGTAGTTTATAGAGGTTCAAAATATGATTTTGATCATGATCATGGAAGATTTTCTCTGAGTTGGTTATTTGGGATTCCTGTTCCTGTTATTGCTCCTGTGGGAGCAGTTGTTGCAAGTCTTCCTGTAGGGCATGCAACGATTGTTATTGGTGGAACGCGATATTATCATCATGAAAAAGTTTATTACAGAGACTATGACTCTGGATATGTTGTAGTTTCTGATCCTACAGTTAGGTCTACTGTGGTGAGAGTTAATGATAATAATGTTGAAGGTAATAATTTATTTGTCAATATACCAAATTCTAATGGAAGTTATACTGAGGTGAAGTTAACTAAAAAAGATAATGGGTATGTTGGTCCCCAAGGTGAGTTTTATTCGCAGCATCCAACAGTTGAACAGTTAAGAGTTTTATACGGAAAATAAAGATAGTGAATACAATAAAAAGCTTTTGGTTATTTAAATAATCAGAAGCTTTTTATTTTTGGTCCATGGTTTTAATATCGAAGCGTAGATTTCTTAATTTAGGAGTAACGCTGGCAGTAATAGCTACGATAAATAAAGTTGCTATTCCTCCCAAAGCAACGCAAGGAATTGTTCCAATCCAAGCAGCAACTAATCCGCTTTCTAATGCCCCGAGTTCATTTGATGCACAAATGAAAATCCAACTAGCAGAAGCAATTCTTCCACGCAGTTCATCTGGAGATAATAATCTTACCATCTAAAAATATTATAGAATAAAGCCAGACTAAAGAATGAGTATGAGTTTTATATGAAATGATTGATAGCGCAAGTGTGCATAAACATGAAGTTAATCTTGTAATTAAAAGTATTTTTTTGCGATTAAAAAAGTCAGCAATATATCCACCAAATGGTGCTAAAGATATTGCAGGAATAGCTTCTACTAGGCCTAACCATCCCAAAAAAGGCGGGTTGTGAGTAAGTTTATAAATTTGGAATCCGATTACAACAGCTAGTGCACGGCTGGCAAGAGTAAAAAATCCAATTGAACCGATAAAGAATCGAATCTCAGGTATTTTTAAAGCATTTAAAAATGCGTGTTCTTTTTTTAGAATATTCATTAGAGGTAATGTTATATTATATTAATTTGTAAATGTCAATAATAAAGCTCAACGGCTAAAAACATAGATTTACTATCTATAATTATATGGTAGAATATAAAAAATAAATGATAGAACAATATTTACAAAATGATATAATACTGTTGATTAAAAGTTTTGGTGGTTGGGAATTTTTTTTGCAATATTTTTAAAGTTGGAGTGTAATTATGTCTTTATTTCAGTTGTTACAAGTTGGTGGTTTTGTAATGTATATTTTATTGATTATGTCTGTTTTTTCTATAGCTATTATACTTGAAAGATTTTTATATTACAAAAAAATGTCACAGGTAACTAGAGAAAAATTTATGCTTGAAATAGCAGAAGAATTAAAAAAAGGGAAAATTAAAACAGCACAGCAAATATGTCAAAAATTTGATGTTTCTGTTTCTAGAGTTGTTGCTGCTGGTCTTGATTTAGCGGGTAATTCATCTGAATTTATTTCTAATGCGATGGAAAGACAAATTACGATAGAAACAACAAAACTAGAAAAATTTACCAGTAGAGAAGGTACAATTGCTAGTACATCTGTTTATGTCGGCCTTTTTGGAACGGTACTTGGGATTATAAAAGCTTTTAGTGATATTGCTCAGAATAGCGGTGGTGGAATAAGTGTTGTAGTTAACGGTATATCTGAAGCTTTAGTTTGTACTGCGGTTGGTTTATTTGTGGCAATCCCAGCGCTTATGGCTTATAACTATTTTATAAAAAAAATAAGTGTTTTTGTTACTGATATGGAATTATGTGCTTCAGAAACATTAGATTTACTTAATAGTATTTCTGTAAAATGAATAGACGATATCGCCATAGAAAACCGGTAGCGGAAATCAATATAACTCCTTTTACGGATGTTATTCTTGTTTTGTTAATCATTTTTATGATTGCAACTCCGTTGCTTTCACAGCCGAATAATAATATTAAAGTAAATCTTCCTAAAGCAAAAAATAACTCATCTTTAGATAATAGTAATAAACAGATTGATATTACAATTACCCGTGAACGTACTATTTATTTGGATGGCAAAATAGTTACTAAAGCATTATTAAAAGATAATATTGCTAAATTATATAAAATTAATCCGGATTTAAGTGTTGTGGTTCGGTCAGATCGAACGGTAAGAATTCAAGATGTAGTCGATGTTCTTGATCCATTAACTGATTTAGGTGTAACAAAGCTTAATCTTGTTACAACAAATGATTGATAGTAAGTAGTGTATAGGTGAACTTTTTTTAGTAGAATATTTACCAAAGAATACGTTCTTTGGTTTTTATTTTTTGAAAGTAAAATATGGCATTAATTAGTTTACAGGA
>CAYQXW010000171.1:0-3999 GCA_964421615.1 uncultured Planctomycetales bacterium | reverse complement strand
ATTAGCAAAATCAATATTAGTTTTAATACTTTTACTTGGCAGGATTATTTTCGTTTCGATATTTTTATCGTTTTTTTTTATTTCATCAATAAAAGCTAACGCAGGAAAAATATGGCCACCACTAGCACCACTTACAACCAAAACTTTCATTTAAACACCTATCTAACTTTCCGCTTGTTTGGCAATATTTAATAATAAACCTACTGCAACCATATCAAAAATAAAAGAAGAGCCACCATAACTAATAAACGGCAATGGTAATCCTTTAGTAGGAAATAATCCGCAAGAAACTCCAATATTTACTATAGTTTTAAAACATATCATTGAAAGCAGGCCTAAACCTAAAAAATAACCAAATTTATCAGAAGCATTTTTAATAATTTTTAAACATATTTTTATAAAATATAAAAATAAAAAAATAACTAATATCGATCCTACTAAGCCTAATTCTTCACCAATTATAGAAAAAATAAAATCAGTATGTGCTGCCGGCAAATAAAATAATTTTTGTTTGGATTGCCCTAACCCGGCACCCCATAAACCACCAGAACCTAAAGCGATCTGCGATTGAATAATTTGAAAACCACTTCCTTTAGGATCAGCCCAGGGATTTAAAAAAGCCATAATACGTGCTCTACGATAAGGAACATGAAAAACTAAAAAATATAGGGGCGGAAAAGCACTTAAGATTAAAGAAAGCAAATACCAAAATTTTACTCCTCCGACATAAAGCATAATAAAAGTAACTACGCATATAGAAACTGTAGTTCCTAAATCCGGCTGCATAAGAATTAATAACGAAGTTGTACCCAAAACTACCATAGGCGGCAATAGCCCCCACTGAATAGTACTCATAAACTGTTCTTTACGAGCAATAAAATCAGCCAAATAAATAATTATACCCAAACTAGCTAACTCCGAAGGCTGAAAACTAAAAAATCCTAACCTAAACCATCTTGTAGCACCAGATACTTCTTTACCAATTATAAGAACTAAAACTAAAAGAATAATTGAAAGAATCATTGTTGGTCTTGCAATATTCCTTAATTTTTTATAATCAATACTCATCAGAAAAAAACTTATAATAAAGCCAATAAAAACAAAAGACAAATGTCTTTTTAAAAAATACATACTATCATTATATCTATCCAAAGCATAAATACTAGAAGCGCTATAAATCATGATCACACCAATACAAATCAGCACAAAGGTTGTCATAAAAAGACTTATTCTAATATTTCGCATTATTTATTATCCTGTTGTTTTGCTGCTAAATCCTTAACTATCTTCTTAAAAATTCTGCCCCTATCTTCATAGTCTTTAAACATATCATAACTTGCACACATAGGAGATAAAACAACTACATCTGTTTTTTGTGCAGCCTTAAAAGATAATTCTACGGCAGTTTTCATATCTATTGCTTCAGTAATAGTGACAACATCTTTTAAAGCTTCTTTAATTAAATTTTTAGCCTGCCCAATTACAATTAACTCTTTAACTTTTTTCTTGGCTAAATCTCGGATTATAGAATAATCTATACCTTTATGTTTACCGCCCGCAATCCAAATAATCGGTTTATCAATATTGCTCAACGCCCACATAGCAGATTCAACGGTAGTTGCTTTAGAATCATTAATAAATCTAATTCCTTTTATTTCTTCAACAAATTCCATTCGATGTTCAATCCCTTTAAATTGTGCAAAAACATCCGTACAAACCTTTTTATCAATCCCCAATATCTCGCCCACAGCTAACACTGCAGACTGATTAGGATTAAAATCTTTTTGATTTTTAAAATACATAACTTTTGATTTTGTTTCTTTGGCCATACTATTCAAAATAGAATCATCTTGATTTAAAACTAAATAATCACTTTTATCCTGATTTAAATAAATACGTTTTTTTGCATCTATATAATCCTGCATACTATTATATCTATCCAAATGATTACTGATAATATTAGTCACAACCGCTATTTCAGGTTTAAAAGACCGAATATTTTCAAGTTGAAACGAACTAACTTCTAAAACAACATAATCTGTATCTTTTAATTTTTGGACTTCTCCAGTAAAAGGATTACCGATATTTCCACAAACAACAGAATTTTTACCGCTAGCTTTAATAATTTCACCTATCAAAGTTGTCACAGTAGTTTTACCTACTGCACCTGTAACTGCGATCAAATGTGCCGGACTAAGAATAAAAGCTACTTCAATTTCACTAAAAACCGGTATATTAATTTCTTTCGCCCATTGAATAGGCAACGCATCAGAAGGAACTCCAGGAGAAATAACAACAATATCACTAGCCTGAATCAACTCTTTCGTATGACCAGACAACTCTAAAATTATTTGATCAGATTTTAAAGCGCTAATAAAATCTTTTAACTCCTCTTTTGATTTAGCATCTGTAATGGCAACTTTAGCTCCCAAATCAAAAAGTAAATTAGCACAACATAATCCAGAACGTGCAAACCCTACAATAGTTACTTTTTTATTTTTAAAAAATTCTATATTTTTCATATTCCTATCTAGTTTTTAAAGTTACCAAAGTTAACATTGCTAATATACTAGCCACAATCCAAAATCTTACAATTACTTTATTTTCAGACCAACCCAGAAACTGGAAATGATGATGCAAAGGCGAACATTTAAAAATACGTTTTCCGGTTAACTTAAAAGATAAAACTTGTAAGATTACTGATAAAGCTTCAACAACAAATATACCTCCAACAATAACCAGTAATAATTCATTTTTTATAATTAACGCCACTATACCTAAAGCTCCCCCTAAAGACAAAGCGCCAACATCACCCATAAAAACACTCGCAGGATAACAATTAAACCATAAAAACCCTAAACCTGCTCCAATCATACTTGCACAAAAAACAGTTAATTCCCCAGCTCCTTTAACATAAGGAATTAACAAATAATTACTAAATTTGATATTTCCTGCAACATAACAAAGAATAGTAAACGCTATTGTTGCCATCACTACTGTTCCAATAGCTAAACCATCCAAACCATCAGTTAAATTCACAGCGTTTGAAGAACCAGTAATAACAATAATGACAAAAAAAATGTAAAAAACTCCTAAATCTAAAGAGAATTTTTTTATAAACGGAATATCAATAATAGTGTTATTATTCGGATCTAAATATAACAAAATACCAATTATTACACCTAATAATATCTGGCTAACAAACTTTGCTTTTGAAGAAAGCCCTTTGGAAGATTTTTGGGTATGCTTTAAATAATCATCAAAAAAACCAGTTAACCCTAACCAAAAAGAACCTAGAATAACTATCCATATATATTTATTAGATAAATCTGCCCATAACAAAGTACTTAAAAAAATAGCAAGCAGAATTAAAATTCCTCCCATCGTGGGAGTCCCCTGCTTACTAGAATGTAACTCATGCAATCTTTCGCTATTATTTTTATCTCGTACAATCTGGCCGATTTTAAATTCTTTTAATTTTTTTATAACTAATGGACCAAAAATTAAGCTAATTATAAAAGCAGTAACAGCCGCCATTATTGCCCTAAAAGTTAAATATTTAAATAAATTTAAAAATGGAAAATACTCATGAAGCGGAAAAAGTAGGTTATATAGCATAATAATTTATCTATTTTATTTTTCAAAAAGTTTATCTAATTTCATTCCGCGCGAACCTTTTACTAAAACAATATCCTCTTGTTTTAAAAAAAGCCTGTTAAACAAAACATCTTTTATTTGGTCACAAGAATCACACGAAAAAATATTATCCTGTTTAAATCCTGAATCTAATGCTGCTTTTGCTGCTAAAGAAGAGAGCTTACCAATTGTTAAGAAATAATCACAAACAGTATTTACCTGTTTTCCCGCCTGAATATGAAAATTTTCTGTTTCACTTCCTAATTCAAACATATCTCCCATAACAAAAACTTTTCTACCTTTATTTTGAATTTTACTCAAAGCATCCATCGCTTGTTGAAGTGAAAAAGGATTAGCATTATA
>CAYQXW010000170.1:0-4009 GCA_964421615.1 uncultured Planctomycetales bacterium | reverse complement strand
TAAAACAATTTTTTCTTTTAAAGGTTATCAAAGAGCTTTTGTAAAAATTCAAGATGGTTGTGATAATTTTTGTAGTTACTGTAAGGTTTCATTAGTAAGAGGTAAATCTAGAAGTAAAGCGAAAGATTTAGTTTTGACGGAGGTAAATAATTTAGTTAAAAATGGATTTCAAGAGATAGTTTTAACAGGCATTTGTTTGGGAGCGTATGGTAAAGATATAGATACTGATTTAGCTGATTTAATTAATGATTTAGAGCAAATAGATGGGTTGCTACGAATAAGATTAAGTTCAATTGAAGCAAAAGATATTTCAGATAAATTAATTTTGAGTATAAAAAAATCTAAAAAGTTTTGTAGGCATTTGCATATTCCTCTACAAAGTGGTGATGATAATATTCTGAAATTGATGAATAGAAAATATTCTAGTAAGGATTTTTTAACATTGATAAAGAAGTTAAAGAAAAACTTAAAAGATTTATCTATAACGACTGATGTTTTAGTTGGCTTTCCTGGCGAGACAGCGGATAATTTTAATAATTCTAGTAAAGTTATAAAAAAATTTAAACCGTTTAAGATTCATATTTTTCCATATAGTCCTAGAGAAGGTACAAAAGCGTTTAGTATGTGTAATGTTATAAAATTAGAAGAAATAAAATTAAGAATTGCTAAACTTAAAGCTATTGAACAAAGTTTATCTAAAGAAATTTTAAAAAAACAAATAAATAAGACTGTTAGTGTTTTATTTGAGTCAAAAACTAAAGATGGTGTTTATTGTGTTGGTTATACAAAAAATTATTTTAAAATTATAGTAAAGTATAGAAAAGAGCTAATAAATAAAATAACGGATGTAAAGTTGTTAAAAGTTTACGATAGTGATTCTATTATAGGAAAAGAATTAAGGTAAGTATTTTGAAGATCTTGTTTTGTAATTTATTTGACAGAAGTTGTGTTTAGTGATATATTAATTTGTTCATTTTTATAAAATTATATTAAAATATGTGGAAAGGGGTTGATTAAGTTGCCTAAAGTAGAAATTAAAGAAGGCGAATCTTTTGAAGCAGCAATGCGTAAGTTCAAGAAACAGATTGAACAAGACGGTATTTTGAAAGAAGTAAGAGATCGTAAGCATTATCAAAAGCCTAGCGAATTAAAAAGAAAGAAAATGCGCGAAAGAAGATAATTCGTATGGGTATAGTTATTTCTACCTCATGGAATGCTTTTCGTTACACAAATGGTAAATCTCTAATCTCTGAGATAAAAGAGATGGGATTTAATGAAATAGAGTGTAGTTTTAATTTAACCCCAGAAATGGTTAAAGATATAGAAATTCAAATGGCTTCTGGCCTGATAAAGGTCAGAAGCCTTCATAATTATTGTCCTATTCCTCAAGAACTTACCCGTCAAGTTGCTTTACCTGATTATTATTCTGTAGCTAGCGTTGATTCAAATCAAAGAGAATTAGCTGTAAAAAATACAAAAAATACTATAGATACTGCTGAGCGTTTAGGAGCGCAAGCTGTAGTTTTACATACTGGTCGAGTTGAAATGCCGGATCGAACAAAAGATTTAGTTGCTTTTTATAATAACGGTCGGTTTGGAACTAAAGAATACTTTGATCTTAGAGATGAAATCGTAAATGATCGTAAAGAGAGTCATAAGCTTTTTTTTGAAAGTGCTTTGAAGAGTTTAGATGAATTAAATACCTATGCGCAGAAGAAAAATATCTATATTGGAGTAGAAACAAGATATTATTACCGAGAAATTCCTAATTTGGAAGAGTTATCTGAAATCATCCGAATTTTTAAGAATTCAAATATTTTCTATTGGCATGATTGTGGTCACGCCCAGTTAATGGAAAAATTAGGATTAGTTAATAAACATGAAGATTTTTTAGAAATTGCTAAAGATCGTATTTTAGGGTTTCATTTGCATGATATTAAAGGTTGCAATGATCATCAGGCGATTGGAAATGGTGATTTTGATTTTTTGCGTCTTAAACCGTATGTTAACAAAGATGTTATTAAAGTTTTAGAAGCACACCATCAGGCAAGTGCTCAAGAAATGATTAAAAGCAGGATAATTTTAGAAAAAATATTTGATTAAGAGGATTATGATTAGAAAATCTGTAGTTGCTGATAGATTTTATACTGGAAATGCTCAAGCTTTAAAAAAGCAGATTGAATCTTTTCTTAACCTTAACGTTAAAAAAGAGTCAAAAAAAGCAATTGGAGTTATTTTACCTCATGCAGGATATATGTATTCTGGTAAAGTTGCAGCTTTAACATTAAATAAAGTTGATTTAAAAGACAATATTATTTTGTTGGGACCAAATCATACTGGAATGGGAATGCCTTTTAGTATTATGGTTGAGGGGATCTGGCAGACTCCGTTTGGGGATGTTGTAATTAATAAAGATTTGGCACAGGCAATTTTAAAGAGTAATAATCTATTAGCAGAAGATTTTGAAGCTCATTTACAGGAGCATTCATTAGAAGTAGAATTGCCATTATTGCAGTATTGTAAAAAAGATTTTAAGATTGTACCCATAGCTTTTTCTTCAAATAATGTTAAAATGTTAGAAGATATTGGCAAGAGCATAGCCCAAGTTATAACTAGCTTAAATTTACAAGATAATGTGACTTTAGTTGCTAGTTCTGATATGACGCAGTATGAATCAGCAAAAGTAGTGAAAGCAAAAGATGCAAAAGCGATTGAAGCAATTCTA
This sequence comes from uncultured Planctomycetales bacterium, assembly GCA_964421615.1. Lineage (GTDB taxonomy): Bacteria > Omnitrophota > Gorgyraeia > Gygaellales > Profunditerraquicolaceae > CAYQXW01. Next base: position 1,284 of record CAYQXW010000170.1, on the reverse strand, counting down.
GAGTTGAATGGGCAAAAGCTTTTTGAAAATATAAATAAGTATGATATTACTATGTGTGGTTATGCTCCTACAATTGTGTTAATGGCAGCTGCAAAGGAGTTATTTGCTAAAAAAGCTGAATTAGTTAGTTATGCAACAAGTGGAGATGTTTCGGGAGATAATTCAAGTGTTGTTGGGTATGCGGGATTAATTATTAATTAAGAGGTGCGTATGGAAGAAAAAAAAGTTGATGATGCATGGAAAAATAAGGTTGAACAGGAAAAAAATGCTCCAGAGAGTTTAGAAGAAGAGCAGATGCAAATGCCAGAACCTAATTTTAATTTTTTTATTAGTAGTTTAGCGATACAGGCTGCAATAGGTATGGGGCAAATAGAGAATCCAGTTACAAACAAGAAAGAAGTGAATCTTAATCAATCTAAGTTAATTATTGATACTTTAACAATGCTTAAAGAAAAAACTAAAGGCAATCTCAATACTGAAGAAGATAGTTTGTTGGAAAATATGCTTTATGAATTAAGATTGCAGTATGTAGCTGTTCAGAAAGGTAAATAGAGCATGATTGATAAAGATTTGATTGATATTCTGGCTTGTCCTGATTGTCAATCTGATGTAGAGTTAAAAGATAAAGAGTTAGTTTGTAAAAAATGTAAAAAAAAGTATACCATTAAAAATGGTGTCCCAATTTTATTAAATAAACGAGTAAAAAAATAATATGATAAAGTTATTAGTAATTCATGGACCAAATCTTAATCTTTTGGGGCAGCGGGAGCCGCAGATTTATGGAACTCTTACTTTGAAGGAAATTAATAATAAACTCAAAGTTTTGGCGAAACAGAAAAAAGTTAGTTTAGTTTTTTTACAATCTAATCATGAAGGTGAAATTGTTGATGCTATTGGCCAGGCTAAAACTAAATATCAAGGGATTTTAATTAATCCTGCGGCATATACGCATACAAGCGTAGCTTTAAGAGATGCGCTTATGGCTGTAGGGTTACCTGCTGTAGAGGTGCATTTATCTAATATTCACTCAAGAGAAGAGTTTCGTCAAAATTCTTTAATAAGTCCAGCTGTAAAAGGCACTATTATGGGATTTGGAGTTTATAGTTATATTTTAGGTTTAGAAGCGTTACTTGATTTAATTAATTTACAATGAACTCAAAAATACAATCTATACAACAATTTTTAGTAAAAGATAAAGCAGATGCGTTGCTTATAGTCAATTCAGCGAATATTTCGTATTTGACTGATTATATTAGTCGGGATGCGTTTTTAATAATTACTAAA
>CAYQXW010000169.1:0-4059 GCA_964421615.1 uncultured Planctomycetales bacterium | reverse complement strand
GGGGTGGGAAATTTATCCTCAAGGTATTTATGATATTTTAATGAGATTGAAAAAGTACAACTTGCCCATTTTTATTTTAGAAAATGGGATTTGTACTTCAGATGATAATGTACGTTGGGAGTATATTTGTAGCCATTTGAAAAAAATTCATCAGGCAATGCAGAATAATGTAAACGTTTTAGGGTATGTTTATTGGTCATTGTTGGATAATTTTGAGTGGGATAAGGGTTTTGCTCCCAGATTTGGGTTGGTGGAAGTAGATTATGAAACTTTCCAGCGTAAAGTGCGCAGTAGTGCTCAAAAGTATGCCGTAGTTTGTAAGGATGGAATTTTAGAATAATAACATTTTTAGGAGGATTTAAATGAATAAAATCATATTTGGAATATTGTTGTTAGTATTTTGTTATGGGTGTGTTAGTCCTAAGGAAGCGGCAAAAGGATTTTTGGGAGTATCTACAAAAGTTTTGGAAGACAAAAAAGCAGAGGGGATTGCTAAAACTTTTGATGTGGATATCAAAGATTCTTATTTAAAGATATATGAGACATTGAAAACTATTAATGCATATATTTATTCTGAAGATAAAACTAAAAATTTTATTGCGATTTATGTTTCAGAAGCGGATACTACTCCTGTAGGAATATTTTTAACGGATAAAGAGAGTGTAAAAACTGAAATTTTGATAAGTTCCCCAAGTAGAATTGCTAAAGAAACAATAGCTAAAGAAGTGTTTGCTGCCTTTGAAGTTTCTCCAACAAGAAAAAAAGATATAAAACAGCAATTGGATAGTGCAGAAAGTCAAATTAAGTAAGGTTTGCTTATTACAATGGGGGTAAGTTGTAGCGGCGAGAAAGTGTCTTGAAATAAAAAAACTTGTCTTATTGTAAATATATAGTATAATTAAATAACTATTTTTGCCGAGGTAGCTCATTGGTAGAGCGCGGCCCTGAAAAGGCCGGCGTGGGGGGTTCGATTCCCTCCCTCGGTATTTTTTAAGCGTAATTACTTATAAAGTGATTACGCTTTTTATTTTTCATTTAACAAAATTTGTTTTTTTATTTATAAAAGTGATATAATAATTTATTAATTTTGTTTAACTGAATTTTTAATGAAAGGTTATATGGAAGATTTTAAACTTCAAATTGATAATTATTGCTTAAATTTAAAAAAAGTTATTGATTCTTTGGATGTTGAAAGTGTTAATACTGTCATTCAAGTTTTAAAATCTGCTAATAATTCAGGGAAAAACATTTTTCTTATGGGGAATGGTTGTAGTGCTGCAACAGTGTCCCATCTTTCTTGTGATTTAAATAAAGTAGCTTCTTCAAATTTGAAGAATAGATTTAAGGTTGTTTCTTTGAATGATAGCGTTTCTTTTATGACAGCGATAGCCAATGATGTAAATTATGAGTCTGTTTTTGTCGAGCAGTTAAAAAATTTTTTTATTCCTGGGGATGTGGTTATTGGTATTTCTGGTAGTGGGAATTCAAAAAATATTATTCAAGCTATTGATTATGCTAATGAAAGAGAAGGGATTACTATCGGTTTTAGTGGATACGGTGGGGGTTTATTAATTAAGAAAGCAAAATATAATATTCATGTAAATGTTAATGATATGCAGTTAGTTGAGGATTTGCATGTCATAATAGGGCATATTATTACAAAAGCTTTTAATCCAAATTGTTGAATTTTTATGATTAAGACAGCGATAATATTGGCAGGTGGGATGGGGACGCGGTTGGGAATGTTGACACAGGATATTCCTAAACCCATGCTTGAAGTTGCAGGTAGGCCATTTTTAGATTATTTAATTAAAAATCTTATGAATCAGGGGATATGTGAATTAATTCTTGCTGTTAGTTATAAGTCGGAAAAAATAATTCAGTATTGTGAGAGTAAATATAAAAATTTAGATTTAAAATTTTCAATAGAAGATACCCCGTTGGGTACAGGCGGTGGTCTTAGAAAAGCTTTAGAATTAACTGAAGAAGAAAATATTCTGGTTGTTAATGGGGATACGTATTCGCAATTTGATTTAAATGTTTTAAGTAAATTTTATGATTCTAAAAAAGCGGATATGGCAATTGTTTTAAAGTATATGCAAGATGCTTCTCGTTATGGGATAGTGGATTTAGATGAACAATGCCGAATTAATAAATTTGTTGAAAAAAGTTTAACTGCTAAAGGATTTATAAATTCAGGAGTAAGTTTAGTTAAGAGGTCAAGTTTTTGTTCTATTGAATTAGGAAAAAGTTTTTCGTTGGAGACGGATTTTTTAGCTGGTAAGTGTAAAGATTTTAAGTTTTACGGAATAGATTTTCCTGGTTATTTTATTGATATTGGAGTTATTGCTGATTTTAATAGGGCGCAGGAAGAATTTAGGAGTTTATTAAGTTAAATTTATTGAAATAAAAAAAACCGTTACTTTCGTAACGGTTTTTTTATTGTCAAAAGAAGAATATTATTTTTTGGTGACGTTAGTAGCTTGTTCTCCTTTAGGTCCTTGAGTCACTTCAAATTCTACTTCCTGACCCTCGTCTAAAGTTTTATAGCCATCACCAGTAATAGCACTATAGTGTACGAAGACGTCTTTTCCATCATCTCTTGTGACAAATCCATAACCTTTTTGGTTACTAAACCATTTCACTTTACCCTTTGCCATGTTACAGTTACTCACCTCCTCCAAAAAAAATCCGTAAAGCAGTTTTGTTGTTTGTTTATTGTGCTTTACGGTTTGCTTTGTTTCTTTTTTCGCTCCTTTATTTCCAAGTTGGGTTTAGTATAACATTTTTTAATTCTTTGTCAATATTTTTTATCATCTCGACGATAAACTCAAATCTTATTTTATTGCAGGTGTATTCTATTTTTGCTATAATATAAACTCTAAAAGGAGAAAAGTCATGATTGAAAGATATAGTTTACCGCAGATGTCAAATATCTGGCAGGATGAGAATAAATTTAGAATTATGCTTGATATTGAAATACTAGCTTGTGAGGCTTATGCTCAGTTAGGGCAGGTGCCTGCAAGTGCTGTTAAAAGAATTAGAGAAAATGCAAGATTTAGTATAACCAGAATTAAAAAAATTGAAGAAAAAACCCAGCATGATATAGTTGCGTTTGTTACTAATGTTTCTGAATCTATTGGTGATGATGCGCAATATTTACATATGGGACTTACGTCATCAGATTTATTAGATACTACTTTAAATATTCAGCTTATTCAAGCTTCTGATTTATTAAGTTATGATTTGGAAAGATTAATTATGTTGCTTGAGTTAAGGGCGAAGCAATATAAAGATATTCCTTGTATTGGTAGGACGCACGGTGTTCATGCTGAACCAATGACTTTCGGGTTAAAATTAGCGATGTGGTTTGATGAAACCAAAAGAAATTTGGAAAGATTAAAACGTATTAAGGAAGAGATTTCTGTAGGTAAAATATCGGGTGCGGTTGGAACATATTCAAATATTGATCCTAAAATAGAAGAATATATTTGCAAGAAATTAGGGATAAAACCTACAAATATTGCTACACAAATTGTGCAAAGGGATTTGTATGCAAATTATCTTTGTACTTTAGCGGTTATTGCTGCTTCGTTAGAAAAATTTGCTTTAGAGATAAGACATTTGCAAAAAACCGAAGTTCTTGAAGCTGAGGAGCCGTTTGGAAAAGGGCAGAAAGGTTCTTCTGCGATGCCGCATAAAAGAAATCCTGTAATCTGCGAACGAATTTGTGGGTTAGCAAGATTAGTAAGGGCAAACGCAACTGCAGCTTTGGAAAATGTGGCGTTGTGGCATGAAAGAGATATTAGTCATTCTTCAGTTGAAAGAATTATAATTGCAGATTCTACTATAATTTTGGATTATATGCTGAATAAATTTATTGCTGTTATCAATGGATTAATTGTATATCCGGAAAATATGATGAGCAATTTAGAAAAAACTCGGGGGTTAATTTATTCTCAGAGAGTTTTATTGGCGCTTATGGATAAAGGATTGAGCCGTCCAAAAGCTTACGATTTGGTGCAACGGTGTGCGATGAAAACATGGAATGAATCTAAT
>CAYQXW010000168.1:0-4069 GCA_964421615.1 uncultured Planctomycetales bacterium | reverse complement strand
CTGCCTTTACTAATTCTTCAAGTTTAAACATTTACAAACAGCCTCTCTATCATCAAAATGAAAAACTTTATTTTTTACAATTTGGTAATTCTCATGGCCTTTCCCAGCAACTAAAACAATATCACTTTTTCTAGCTAAACTCAAAGCTTTTTTTATTGCCTTCATTCTATCATAAATAACACAAAAATTATGATTCTTTATGCCTTTTTTTATATCTTGTACTATCATTTCAGGTGACTCTGAACGAGGATTATCATTTGTTATAATTACAAAATCAGCCAAACTAGAAGCAATATCTCCCATAACTGGACGCTTAGACTTATCCCTATCTCCTCCACATCCAAAAACAACAAGGATTTTATCTTTACTAATAGCCCTCAATGTATTAATAACATTTTTTAAAGCATCCGGAGTATGTGCATAATCAACAAAAACAGATCCTAAATCATTTTGTTTAATGCGCTCTAATCTCCCTGGAACTTGAGTAAAATTTTCAAGAGCATCTTTAATCAGTTTAATATTTATTTTCGCGCTTATAGCCCAAGAAATTGCGGCTAAACAATTATAAACATTATGAATTCCAACTAAATTTATTTTAAAACAAACTACTTTATTATCATATTTCAAGGTAAATTGGGTACCAGAAGAATCCATTAATATACTTTTAGCCTGAATTTTCGCTTTTGAGTTTACTCCATAAGTAAATATTTTTGCTTTTGTTAATCTATTTATCCTTTTTCCATAAAAATCATCATTATTGATTATAGCTGCTGCATTTTTATTTAAAGGTCTAAAAAGTTTAGTTTTCGCCTGAAAATAATTCTCCATTGTATGATGATAATCTAAATGGTCCTGAGTTAAATTTGTAAAAATACCTGCGCTAAAATCAATTCCCTCTGTCCTTAATTGATCCAACCCATGAGATGAAACTTCCATCACTAAATATTTAACTTTTTCTTTAACCATTTGTGCTAACATCCTCTGTAATTCAAGTGGCCCTGGAGTAGTATTTATAGACGGAATAACTTTTTTCCCAATACGATAATTAACAGTTCCTATAACCGCAGTCTTGATTTTAGCTTTCTGCAAAATAGCTTCAATTAAATAAGTAATAGTAGTCTTACCGTTTGTACCTGTAATCCCTACAACTTTAATTTTTTCAGCAGGATTACCATAAAAATAAGCTGCTAACTGTGGACAAAGTTCTCTGGTATTTAATGCTTCTAAAAAAATCACTTGCGGATATGTTTTCTTTAATTCCTTTAATAATAATTCATCCAAACATAATTTTTGATAAATAATAATTTTAGCTTTATTTTTAACTGCATCTACAATAAATTCATGGCCATCAATTTTAGCGCCCTTTACAGCAATAAAAATTGAATTAGCCAATTCTACTCTTGAATCAACAGATATATCTTTGACTAATAAATTTTTTAGATTATCAGTAGTAACTTTTAATTTGAATTTTTTAATTATTTGTATAATTTTCATACGTAGAAACTACATCATTATTATATTCTTTAGTTTTAAGATACCTTAAAACTTCAGCAGCAACATTCTTAAAAACAGGAGCAGAAACCACTCCACCAAAATAATATCCTCTAGGTTCATCTACATTAACAACAATTGAAATTAATGGATCCTCACCAGGAGCAAACCCTATAAAAGAAGCAGTATATTTACTATGTGAATAAACACCGTTTTCAATCTTCTGTGCAGTTCCAGTTTTACCTCCAGCAGTAAACCCTGGAATTTTACCTAAAGTACCTGTTCCATTCTCAATAACTCCAATTAAAATCTTCCGCATTCTAGCTGCAGTATCTTCAGACATAACACGATTAACTTCTTGCGGTTTAAATGAACTAATTATTTCCCCTGCTTTACTTTTTACCTCTTTTATAATAAAAGGTTTCATTAAAACACCGCCATTAGCAATTACAGAAATTGCTTGAGCCAATTGCATCGAGGTTACACCAACTTCTTGCCCCATTGGCACTGCAGTAATAGAAGTTTGAGACCAAAAACGAGGAGATTTTACTACACCGCTAATTTCTCCTGGTAAATCTATTCCAGTTTTTGTACCAAAACCAAAAAGTTTTTCATATTTATATAATAAATCTGGACCCAAAAGCTGGGCAACTTTACAAGTCCCAATATTACTAGACATTTCAATAACTTCTTTAAAAGTTAAAATCCCATGAGCTTTATGATCATGTAAAACATGACTTCCATATTTATATGCACCATTTTCACAATTAAACTTATCCATTTCCGAAACTTTTTGTTCTTCTAAAGCAGCAGATGCTGTAACAATTTTATATACTGATCCTGGTTCAAACATATCACAAATTGGTCGATTTCTTATCTGATCTTTGCTACTTTTACCAGGATTATTTAAATCAAAATTTGGTCTACTTGCTAAAGCTAAAATTTCACCAGTCTTAGGATTCATAACAATAATACTTGCACCTTTTGCCCTAAACAAACGAAAAGCCTTTTCTAATTCCCGCTCAGCAATATATTGGATAACTTCATCAATTGTTAATACTAAATCATAACCATCTTTCGGCAGCACATTAACTTCATCTATCTCTAATTTTTTCCCTCGAGCATCTCTTAACGGCAATGTCCAACCAGACTGACCTTTTAAATATTTATCATAAAAAAGTTCTAAACCTTCCAATCCATTATTATCAATTCCTGCAAACCCTAAAACCTGGCTCAAAATATAATTATTAGGATAAGAACGCTTACTTTCTTTTAAAAATCCGATACCTTTGATATTTAATTTTTTTATTTCTTCTGCTTGTAAATAATCTATTTTTCTTGCCAACCAAATAAATTTCTTTTTCTTATCTAATCGACTTTTAACAAAAGAAAATTTTAGACCTAAAATATTTGCAAGTTTTTTTGCAATTATATCTTTTTCCATACTTTTAATTTCATCTGGACAAGCAAAAATTGAATCAACTGGTAAGTTAACTGCTAAAGGTTTAAGATTCGTATCATAAATAGTTCCACGACGAGGTTCTAATTCAAGGAATGAATTATGCTGTTTCTGAGCAAGTTCAGCTAAATATTCTGAATGGAATAATTGAATAAAAAAAAGACGCAAGAAACATGCGATAAAAAGTAAACCAAATAATAAAAATGCCGTTTGAGCCCTACGGCTATAATTAATTATATACACAACTATTATAATTTCTTAATCTATGTTAATAAATGACTTTTTGCTAACTCACAAAAAATCATGCTAGAAAAAATCTTATTGAAAAGTTACTTTTTCTTTTTTGTTTTAGAACTATTTACAGATAAAGGATTTGTCGGATTAATTGGTTTTGCAACTGCTTCAGACTTAGCCCCAAGTATTTTTGAAACTAAATTTGTCTTTTTTGCATAATTACTCTTAGCATACTGCGGATTACTCTTATCAACTTCAACCCTTACTAAATAATAATTATCCGGCATTTGAAAATCTTTATTATCTGCAATTTTATCACCAATTTTTACCAAAGAAGTGCTTTTTGTTAAAGAATAACGTAAAGAAGAATTTTCATCCAATAAATTTTGAAATATAGATTGATTATGTTGCCCTTCATATCCTAAACGAAATATCTCTGTTTGCTGCCAAACATAACACAGAGACACTATTGTCATTGTAAAAATTATAATTAAAAATTTAGGTAGTCTCATTTTATATTCTCTCTGCTACTCTTAATTTACTGCTGCGACTAGCAGGATTTTGCTTAACCTCAGATTCGCGCGGAGTTAAAGGTTTTGGTGTAATAATTTTAATATCCCCCTGCGCAGCAAATTTTTTAAAATTTATTTTCACTATACGATCTTCCAACGAATGAAAAGAAATAAAACAAATTCTTCCGCCTTTATTCAACAAAGGAATAACTTTATTGATAACAGATTCAATTGCTTCTAAATCACGGTTAACTGCAATTCTAATCGCTTGAAAAGTTCTTGTTGCAGGATGTATCTTATAATGATAATCTCTAAAACGACCTGGAAAAGATCTGAAAACAAAAAAAGAAATCTCTGCATAAGAAATAATAGG
>CAYQXW010000167.1:0-4097 GCA_964421615.1 uncultured Planctomycetales bacterium | reverse complement strand
GGTGGAATATGTAATCACTAAAATGAAATTGGATGCGGATCTGGATTTTAAAAATTTATCTGGTGGGCAGAAACGCAGGGTTTTATTGGCGCGTGCTTTAGTTTTAAAACCTGATGTCCTTTTGTTGGATGAGCCTACGAATCATTTGGATATTGAATCGATAGGCTGGTTAGAGAATTTTATTAAAGATTATCCAGGAACAATTTTTTTTGTTACCCATGACAGGATGTTTATGTCTAATGTTGCTACAAGAATTGTTGAACTTGATCGTGGAAAAATTTTAAGCTGGTCGTGTGATTACAAAACTTTTTTAGAGCGTAAAGAAATGGCGTTAGAAGTTGAGAATGCTCAAAAAGAACTTTTTGAAAAAAAATTAGCGCAAGAGGAAGTTTGGATTCGGCAAGGTGTGAAAGCTCGTCGGTGTCGAAATGAAGGACGGGTAAAAGTTTTACAGCAAATGAGGAATCAAAAAAGATTGCAGCGCCGTGATACTGGAGAAGTAAAAATTAATATGCAGGAAACTGAAATCTCCGGCCGTCTTGTAGTTAAAATTACTCAAGTAGGTTTTAATTACGATGATAAATGTTTAATCCGTAATTTAACAACACAGATTATGCGCGGGGATAAAATTGGAATTATCGGTCCGAATGGTTCTGGGAAGACTACTTTGTTGCGGGTGTTATTAGGTAAACTTGCTCCGACTAAAGGTACAGTGAAATTAGGAACGAATTTGGAAATTATTTATTATGACCAGTTGCGTGAACAGTTGGAAGAAGATAAAACTGTTATGGAGAATGTTAATAGCGGAAATGAGACGGTAACTATTAACGGTAAAGCACGGCATATTATCAGTTATTTGCAGGATTTTCTTTTTACTGCAGATCGAGCGCGTACACCTGTAAAAGTTTTATCTGGTGGAGAACGTAATCGTTTGTTATTGGCTCGGCTTTTTACTAAGCCTTCTAATTTTTTAGTTATGGATGAACCAACTAATGATTTAGATATAGAAACGTTGGAATTGTTAGAGGAGTTATTGATTGAATATTCTGGAACTTTACTTTTAGTAAGCCATGATCGAGCATTTTTGAATAATGTGGTTACTTCTACTATGGTATTGGAGGGTGATGGAGCAGTTAATGAGTATCCTGGTGGATATGATGATTGGTTGAATCAGCGGAAAGAACTTATTAATATTCAAGAGAATAAAAAAGAAAATAAGAAAGAAGAAGTTAAGCAAAAAATTAGTAGTGGTGTAAAAAAACTTTCTTATAAAGATGCGCGTGAGTTAGAATTGTTACCTGCAAAGATTGAGAAATTAGAGAAAGAAATTGAAGAGCTTGGTGTATTGTTAGCCGATGTTAGTTTTTATAGAAAAGATCCGAGCGTTATTGCGCAAACTAAAGCTAGAGTTGAAGATTTAAACAAAGAATTAAAAACCACATATTTACGCTGGGAAGAGTTGGAAAAATTAAAAAATGAAGTTTAATTCTGATGTTTGTTTAATTCGTCTCTAAAAGAAGTAATCAGTTTTCTAGTTTTTGCGTTTTGGTCTTTTTGTTGTTGAGTTGTAGCATATTTTTCATTTAAATCTATTTGGTCATCTGCTTTTTTTAGTAAATCAAACCAACTTGTAAAGTCAGATGGGAATATATTGTTCCGGTTAGCGCCTTCTAATTGTTCAACGTTAGTAATATTGCCTTGTGCATCATAGCTTATTTTTGTGTTAGCTTGTAAATCTAAAGTTAAAAATATACTTGAAGCGAGTAATTTTTCGTTTTCAGGTAAAGAATCTAAAACGTTATCCCAAGCGTCTTTTACTTCTGATGGAGCATTGGGTGGAGGAAACACGAAAGTTTTAGCAAGCCCATGATCAACAATTCCATCATTATTTATATCTAAAAAAGAGTGGTTATCTTGAGCGACTAACATATTTTTTGCCCCCTCAAGACTCATTTTATCAATAGAATTAGTGGTAATTTTATCAGCCATAGAGTTCGCTCGTTTTAAAAGATCCAGATCTTCTATAGATAAATTTTTCATAAATTCTTTGGGGGTGTTAGAGTTTTTTGATTCTTGACATATTTTTCTAAATTTTATAATTTCTTCATCATTAAGACCGCGTAATTTTAATAATTTTTCTTCTTCTTTCTGTAGTTTTAAAGCTTTTTGAGCGGAGGAAGAAATTTCTAAAGAATCGGAATTGTTTTCCAAAGATATTGGTGTGATTTGTTTTGTTGTTTGTGCCAGTGAATAATTGTTTATAGCTGAGGCTAAATTATTTGCGTAAATATTATTGATTTGCATATTATTCTCCTTAGTGCTAAATATTTTTGAGCAAAATTCGTGCCATGAAAAACTTGATTTTTGTAGTAATTGAGTTTATAATATCAACAAGTAGATGATTACTTAGTATGTAATTATTCAGATACATAGACAGTATCTAAAGATAAACTCAAAGTTAGGCGTTTGATTAAACCGTTGATGGTTTTTTTGAACGCTTTTTTTGTTTTTAATAAGGAGAAGAAATAATGGGAGTAAGTACTATTGATACAGTTTTTGTAATGTTTTGTGCAGCTTTGGTTATGTTAATGACGCCGGGATTAGCATTTTTTTATGGAGGGATGGTTAGGAGAAAAAATATTTTAAGTGTTTTGATGCAATGTTTTATGGCGCTTTGTTTAATAACTTTGCAATGGATGTTATTTGGGTATAGTTTATCGTTTGCGCCATCAAAAGGTTTTTGGGGTGGATGGAGTTGGTTAGGATTAAATGGTGTAGGGTTTGCTCCGATGATAGATTATTCTGCAACTTTGCCGCATCAGGCATTTATGTTTTTTCAGATGATGTTTGCTGTAATAACTCCTGCGTTGATAATTGGCGCATTTGTAGAACGAATGAAATTTTCTGCGTTTTTAATTTTTACATTATTATGGTCGACATTTGTTTATGATCCATTATGTCATTGGGTGTGGGGTAGTGGTGGATGGTTACGAGAAATGGGAGTTTTAGATTTTGCTGGTGGTATTGTTGTGCATACTAGTGCGGGAATTGCTGCTTTAGTAACAGCGATAGTGATAGGAAAAAGAAAAGGGTTAGAGCATACTCCTTCACCGCATAATTTACCTTTGGTCGTTTTAGGTACAGGGCTGCTTTGGTTTGGATGGTTTGGTTTTAATGCGGGAAGTGCGTTAACTGTGAATAGTGTTGCAGTGAATGCATTTATTGTTTCGAATGCAGCAGCAGCAGCGGCGGGTTTAAGTTGGGCGTTATTAGAGTGGGTGAGAAATGGTAAGCCAACAGTTTTTGGAATTGTTACAGGGTGTATTGCTGGGCTTGCAACAGTTACTCCAGCGTCAGGATATATTAATACAGGTTCTGCAGTGTTAATTGGGATTTCCGCAAGTATAGTTTGTTTTATTGCAGTTGCAGTTTTAAAACCAAAATTTGGTTATGATGATTCATTGGATGCTTTCGGTGTGCATGGTATTGGTGGAATTCTTGGTACTTTAGCTGTTGGATTGTTTGCGACTAAAACAGTTAATCCGTCAGGAGCGGATGGTTTATTCTATGGAAATCCAAAACAATTTGTTTTACAGCTGATTGGGGTTTTAGTTGCAGCTGGGTATACATTTATTATGACGTTTGTTATTTATAAATTAGTTGATGTATTTTTTGGAATACGGGTTAAAGAAAAAGAAGAATTTATGGGATTAGATTTGACTCAGCATAGGGAAAGAGCATATACAATTATAGAATAGGAGAATATGGATGAAATATGTAATAGCAATTATTCAGCCGCATAGATTAGAAATGGTTAAAGAAGAGTTATATAAAGTAGATGTGAATTTAATAACTGTAAGTGAGGTTTTAGGACATGGACGGCAAAAAGGAGTAACAGAATATTATCGAGGGATTAAAGAAACAGGAAATTTATTAAGAAAAATAAAATTAGAAATTGCAGTAAATGATATTTATCTTGAACCGACTGTTCAAGCGATAGTTAAGGGGGCAAAAACTGGTGAAACAGGAGATGGTAAAATTTTCGTAATGGATTTAAAGGATTGTGTAAGAATTCGAACTGAAGAAAAGGGAAGTAT
>CAYQXW010000166.1:0-4103 GCA_964421615.1 uncultured Planctomycetales bacterium | reverse complement strand
AGGAGTTATATTTAATAGTCTACTAAGAAATAAGCAAGAAGTTTTTATTTCTAAAGAAGAAATTTTAAATAATTTTGATAAAGAAATTAAAAGATTAGACGGTGGTGATGTAATAGGTCCAATTACTGTTTATGATGGGAAGGTTGTAGTTTTTGAACCTATAACTGAACAAAATATTGATAAAAATATTCCTAAAAAAATTTATGCACGAATTGAAATTATTACTTTAGACCAAATGGGTAAGCGTATTATATTTGCTAAGCCGGAAAATGGTATACAGTTTAATTCTAAAATGGCGCAAGAGTTATTCTTGAAGTTGAGAAATCCTTCTGAAAAAGTTAAAAATTTATGGATAGTGCATAGAGATATTAGTGATTTAATAGACAATAATTTTTTTATAATAGGCAATAAATTAGTAAGCTTAAATGATAGAAATGAGGTTGTTTCTTTGGAATTAGATGCAAGTATGATTGATAAAGTTGTCTGGTTTGGAAGTGCTTTTAATTCTTCTGTGAAAAGTAAGAGTTGGGAATTGAAACAAAAACTTAGTTTTATATCAAAATATTTAAAAGATAATTTAGGTGGTTTAAAGAATAAAAATTGTAAAACTACAATTAAAAAGATAGGCACTAGAGATAGTGTAAAAGATATCAGGGGAATAATAAAACCTGGACAGCAGACATTAGATTTTGAAGATGGTGGGCAAAGTTTTAAGAAAATTTTTAGAGGCCAAACTGCTTTAGGTGATTTTTATGATATAGGTGTTGACGAAGGTGGTTTTCGAGGATTTATCAAATCACAAGTTCCATCAAAAAAAATTACTGAAATTGATTTATCTAAATTAACGCATGAAGAGTTTGTATTTAAAGTTCATGAGGCAATAGATAATAAAATGGCAATTGAATTAATTTTTAATGGATTAATTAGTAAATATAAAGCAGGTCATTTAAGATTTATTGATATAGCGGAGAAGTTATTTGCACTTCAAGCATCTTTAGATAAACAATCAGGATACGTGATTAAAGAACTTGTAAAAAATGCTATTTATTATGGAGGCCTTCTTAATTTAAAACATTCTGTTTTTATATATTTTGAGAAAAATAATGATGGATTGGTAAATCAGGTAAAAGTTTATGATTATAGAATTGAGGGGATATTGGATCCACTTTTAATTAATCAAGCTGGAGAAGGATTTGGTGGGCAAAATTTGGGTTTTAAAAGAATCAGAGAATTTGGTTGGGATGTTAATATTGCAGATTTGAGTATAAAAGGATTTAAAGCTACAGAAGCTATTGCAATCAAGAAATCTGAACTAGTAAATGAAGATATTTTAGCGAAAATTAAATTTGCTCCAAGAATTTATGATAATTCAGAAGAAATTAAAAAAATGTTTGGTGATAAAAAAACTGTTGTATTTGATATGGATGGTACTATTCTTGATAATATGGTATTGCGTCCCGAGATTAAATCATTGGTTGAATCATTAAAAAGAAATAATTATGCTGTTGTTATATGGACGTTATCTGGGAAAGAAACTGTTGAAAGGTTAGTTATAAAATATCCAGATTTATTTAAGCAGTTTGATTTAATAATTACAAAAGAATCTTTTGCTTATGCTACAGTTGAAGAATTAGAAAAACATGGGTTATTGGGAAATTCTTTTTTTGCACCAAACAGAGGAATTACTAAAAAACCAACACATATTTTGTTTAAAAATAGTGTTTTAATTGAAGATGATGAAACAGTGCAAGCTTGGTGCCGCAATAGTATATTAGTAAAAAATTTCCAGTATACAGATATTTCGGATGTGGAAATGTTAACATTGTTTGGAAAAATTAAAGCAAAATTTGAAGATGGTGGCGTAGGCGATTTAGAAAGAATATTAAAAAGAGGCATTACTATTGATGAGTATTTAAAACTAAATAAAGATGAGAAAAACTATTTTAGAATAAAATTTTTTGATAACTTTCATAAGTTATCTCGTGCTTATACATTATTAGAGGATAAAAATGTTATGAAAGTTATTGAAGAGGCAGATAAACTTTTAAAAAACAATCCTAATGCGAGAATATTTTCTTTAGGGGAAACTCCTATATGGTTTGTTGAGACTGCAAAATTAAAATATGCTTTAGAAAATGGGTTAAATGAAAATGATCCACAAGTGATTGCTCGTTTTGGTAATGTTCCATTTTCTGGAAGATGGCAGCGTAATATAAATTCTAAATTACAAGATTTTAGTTTTGGACCGAATTCTGAGCAAATTGATGAATATAAAAAATATTTAACTAAAATTAAATTTGATCCAAAATCAATTGTAGAAAATAAAGAAAAAACTGTTTTAGTTGAATTTATTACTTCTGCTGGTGGACTAGAATCATTTTTGAGCGTAATTTTAGACTGGGCCAAAGAGATGGATAAGAAAGATAATAAAAATGTAGAACAGCAGGTAAAAGAAAAACTTAAGATTTATTTGTTTAGTTTAAAAAGTAATTACTATTCTGGAAAAGAAGAGATGTTGAAAAAAACTAAGCCTATATTGGCTCAGTTTAATTTTGATTATAATGTATCTGAAGATAATTTTATTTTGGGTTTAGGAAATGATGAATTTTTTGAAGATAGCTTAGGTGCCCATTTTAGTTATTTAGATTGGAATTCAAATGGACCTGTTTACAAATTACATGAGAATGCTGTTTTAGTAAAGATTAGGTTATTAGATTTTTTAATTAATAGGAAATTTATTGCTCAAGAAAAATTAGCTGATGGAGGAAAAGGTGGTATTGATTTTATATCGTTACCTATAACTAATCAACCTAATTTATCAAGAATTGATGGTGGTATAGCTTTACCGGGTATTGCTATAAAAGATTTAGATAAAGAATTAGTTAATATTGAAAATATGCTGCGTAGTGGATTAAAGCCGTCAGCGCATAGGTTGAAAAAACTTGTTAATTCTTGTTCGCAAAAAGAGAAATTAGTGAAATATGCAGGAAGTATTTTATATTGTATGGCTGAAGTTATGTCATTAGAAGAAGAAAAAGGTCAAAATACAGAAATTCTTGAGAAAGAAATCATAGTTTTATTAGAAAGTAATGCTATTTTAAATTAAATTAGCATTACTTTTCACTTCAAGTAAGATTTTATTCAAATTCCTTGCCAAAAAGTCCTAAAAATAGTATTATATTAATCTAATTTTTATAAATTTAGAAATAGAGTTTATAATTTGGGGCCTATAGCTCAGCTGGTCAGAGCAGGAGACTCATAATCTCTTGGTCCGGGGTTCGAATCCCTGTGGGCCCATTATTAATTTTGTTATAGGGCGCATGGCTCAGTTGGTTAGAGCGCCACATTCACATTGTGGAGGTCATAGGTTCAACTCCTATTGCGCCCAAGTGAAATTGCGGTAATAAAGAAAGGCGGCAGAAATTGGCAGAAGCAAATTTAAAAGGTCAGTTAGAAGGATTATTGCAACTGCAGACTTTGGATTCGCAGATTTATAAATTTAATGAAGATAAAAAATCTCATCCATTAGAAATAGAAGCTTTAAAAAATTCTTTTGAGGATAAGAAAAAAACTCTAGCTACTTTAGAAAAATCTTATTTAGAAGCTCAAAAAGAAAAAAAAGATAGAGAATTAGAATTTGCTACTAAAGAAGAATCTGTTAAAAAATTGCAAGGACAGCTTTATCAGCTTAAGACTAATAAAGAATATAATGCAATGTTACAGCAGATTAATGATGCTAAAGCTGATGCGTCGATGATTGAGGATAAAATTTTGGAATCTATGGATAAGATTGAAACAGCTAAAGCTTTAGTTGAAGAAGAAAAGAAAAAATTAGTGGGTGAAGAAAAGATTTTTAATGACCAAAAGAAAAGTTTAGAAGATAAATTAAAAGAGATAGATTCTAAAATTCTTCAGCTTGATGCTCAGAGAAAACAGATTTTGCCTAATATAGATCCCAAAATACTTTTGCAATATGAAAAGATTTTACAAAGTCGTGATGGATTAGCAATTGTTGCGGTAAAATCTAATATTTGCATGGGATGTAATTTGTCGGTTTCGCCACAAGTAATTAATCTAATCCAGATGTATGATCGAATAACAAC
>CAYQXW010000165.1:0-4136 GCA_964421615.1 uncultured Planctomycetales bacterium | reverse complement strand
GGGTGCTTTTACGCATTTTAATGGTAAGATGCTTAAAATTTTACAAAGTGTTGTTTTAAATAGCAATAAAAGTAATGTTTCTCCTGGTGAGATTGTTGAGTTTGATAAAAACGGAATTATAGTTGCTACTGGTAAAGATTTTTTAAAACTAATTACAGTACAATTGGAAGGAAAATCTAAACATTCGGCTTATGAATTTATGTGTGGGCAACGAGTTAAAACCGGTTTTAAGTTCGGGGATTTGCTACAAAACTATGAGCAAAAATAAGTTGCAATATGTTACTGGTATGATATAATTTTTTTCTTATACAAAACAATAAAAAAATATGCCTGAATTAAGAAAAGATCCGATAATAGGACGCTGGGTTATTGTAGCAACTGAAAGGGCAAAAAGGCCTGATCAACTTATTGGTCAGATCAAAGAAAATTTTATTGAAGATGAATGTCCTTTTTGTGCAGGCAAAGAGAATCTTACCCCTCCGGAAATTTTTGCTATAAGAGATGTTAATACACAACCAAATTCTCCAGGATGGAAAGTAAGAGTTGTCCCGAATGTCGCTCCTTATCTAAGAATTGAGGGTGAGCTAGAGCGCCGTGGTCGTGGAATTTATGATATTATGAATGGCGTAGGTGCACATGAAGTTGTTATTGAAACAAATGAGCATATTTCTAATATAGCAGATATTAGTGAAGAACAAATTGCTAATGTTCTGCAGTGTTATGTTAATAGGATTATAGATTTAGAAAAAGATAAAAGATTTAAGTATGTTTTGATCTTTAAAAATTATGGTTGGGCAGCTGGTAGCAGTAAAATTAGGCATTCACGTTCACAAATTATTGCAACACCTGTTAATCCTAAAAGAGTTAAAGAAGAACTTGTGGGTGCAAAACATTATTATGAATATCATGAACGGTGTGTTTATTGCGATTTAATTCGGCAAGAGACTGAGTTTAAAGATAGAGTAATATTTGAGAATAATGATTTTATTTCAGTTGTTCCTTTTGCAGCAAGATTTCCTTTTGAAATCTGGGTACTGCCTAAAAAACATTCGTGTGATTTTATATCATTAGATGATGTGCAGCGTAAATCTTTATCTAAAATTTTAAAAACAATACATCAGAAATTAAAAATTGGTTTAAATGATCCACCATATAATTCTATAATTCATACGGCACCTTTTAGGCGTGAAAAATCAGGATTCGGGCGAACTATAGAATTTGATTATCATTGGCATATTGAAATAACTCCACGGTTAACAAGAGTAGCTGGTTTTGAATGGGGAACAGGGTTTTATATTTGTCCTGTTACACCAGAAGCTGCAGCTAAATTTTTACGTGAGGTGAATGTTTAATGTCAGAATTAAGACGTGATCCTATAGTTGGCAGGTGGGTAATAATTAATAATGATGATCCATTGTTACCGAAAGATTATGATTTTGAACCAGTGCAGTTATCATCTGGTAAAGATATCTGCAATTGCCCTTTTTGTTATGGGAACGAACATTTTACGCCCATAGAAATTTTTGCAGTTAGAAATAACAATACTGCTTCAAACTCAACTGGATGGCAGGTAAGAGTTGTCCCGAATAAATTTCCTGCGTTGCAAATTGAAGGAGATTTGGATAAACGAGGATTTGGGCTTTTTGATATTTCTAATGGGGTTGGGGCGCATGAGGTGATTATTGAAACACCGTATCACTTTAAAGATTTTTCTGATTTGACTCAAGAAGAAATTGTTAATGTTATTCATGCTTATGCAATGCGATGTTTGGATTTAGAGCGTGATAAACGTTTAAAATATATGATGATCTTTAAAAATTATGGAGCAGCTGCAGGAGCTTCTATAGAACATCCGCACACTCAGTTAATTGCTTTGCCGATGACTCCCAAAAGTGTGAAGGAAGAGTTAATAGGTGCGCAAAAATATTATCAGTTTCATGAAAGGTGTATATTCTGTGATATGGTTAGGCAGGAGCTTCATGAAAAAGATAGGATAATTTTAGAGACTAAAAATTTTGTTGCGTTTTGTCCTTATGCTTCAAGATTTACTTTTGAAACTTGGATTATGCCTAAAAAACATGCAAGCTTTTTTTGTCAGACATCTTTAACGGATATGCCAGAGTTAGCATATCTTTTAAAAGAGTTAATTACAAAAATGAAAAAAGTTTTTGGCAATCCTGCTTATAATTTTATAATTCATACATCACCAAGTAATGGTGATAATGCAGTTTTTGATAGTTACCATTGGCATATAGAGTTTATGCCGAAATTAACTAGAATAGCCGGATTTGAGTGGGGAACTGGTTTTTATGTTACACAAACTCCCCCAGAAATGGCAGCAAATATATTAAAAGAAGCAAAATAGTAAAAACAAATAAACCTAAAACGGAGGAAAAAATGGCAGTTAAAGTTGGTATTAACGGTTTTGGTAGGATTGGCCGTTTAGTAGCAAGAGCAATCCTTGAAAGAAAAGATTCAAACTTGGAATTAGTTGCAATTAATGATTTAACTGATTCTAAATCCAATGCATATCTTTTTAAATATGATTCAGTTCATGGAAGATATAATGGAGAAGTTGCAGCGACTGGAGAAGATGAAATTACAGTTGATGGCAAAAAAATTAAAGTTTTTGCTAAAAAAGATCCAGCAGAACTTCCTTGGAAAGATGCAGGAGTGGATATTGTTATTGAATCCACAGGTCTTTTTACAATTAAAAAAGATGGTATCAATAAAAAAGGAAAAGAAGTTAGAGGTGCAGAAAGCCATATTTTAAAAGGTGGCGCAAAGAAAGTTATTATTTCTGCTCCAGCAGAAGGTGAAGATATTACAATAGTAATGGGAGTAAATGATGATAAATATGATCCAAAGAATCATCATGTTGTTTCCAATGCTTCTTGTACTACTAACTGTTTAGCACCTTTTTCTAAGGTTTTAAATGATAAATTTGGTATTGTAAAAGGATTGATGACTACAATCCATTCTTATACAAATGATCAAAAAGTTCAGGATATGGCACATTCAGATTTAAGACGTGCAAGAGCAGCAGCTGTTTCTATGATCCCAACTTCTACTGGTGCAGCTAAAGCTATTTCTTTGGTTATTCCTGAATTAAAAGGAAAAATGGATGGATTTGCAATTAGAGTTCCTACTCCTAATGTTTCCGTTGTTGATTTAACTTGTACTTTAGGTAAAAAAACAACTGCAGAAGAAATTAATGCAGCTTTAAAAGAAGCTTCTGAAGGCAAATTAAAAGGCATTTTAGGATATACTGAAGATCCAGTAGTTTCCGTTGATTTTAATCATTGCAAATTAAGCTCTATTGTTGATGCAAAAAGTACAAAAGTTCTTCAAGATGATTTTGTAAAAATATTATCTTGGTATGATAATGAATGGGGATATTCAAATAGAGTTGTTGATTTAGCAGAGTTTATGGTAAAAAAAGGTTTATAAACCTTTAAAGTATACGCTAGGGCGTTTCTATTTAAAATAGGAACGCCCTAGTTTTTTTAATCATGAAAATATGAATATCAGTTTTATAACAACAAATATATTTTTGGGTTTTAGTGGGTTAATTGCCCAGGTTATTTTTTTAAGGCAGCTTTTTTTGTCATTTTATGGCAATGAATTGGTTATAGGTTTAATATTATTCAGTTGGTTATTTTCAGAGAGCTTAGGAGTTTTTTTAGCAGGTAAGTTTTTTAATAAAAAATTCTGTAATTTAAATACTGCTATACTGTTACAGCTATTATTTTCTTTTTTTATCTATTTTAACCTATATATATTAAATAATATAAATAATTACCTAAATATTAATATAGGGCAAGGCTTTGGTTTAAACTTAATTATTGCAAATGTATTTTTATGTATGTTTTCTGTTGGATTTTTCCATGGATGCCTTATTTCATGGAGTTATTATTTTTTTAAGGATAAATCGAAGGAAATTAATAATTTGGCTAGCTGTGTTTATTCTTTGCAAGCTTTAGGGAGTTTATTGGGCGGGATGTTTTTTACTTTTATTTTTATTCCTTTTTTAGGAATTGATAAAACTTTTTTCTGTTTAATTTTTTTAAATCTAATTTTTGGTATGTTTTTGCTAACATGGGAGGAAAGAAGCAGGCATCGGATTATTTGGAATG
>CAYQXW010000164.1:0-4192 GCA_964421615.1 uncultured Planctomycetales bacterium | reverse complement strand
GATTGCTCACCACCCAAAACCAAATTATTATTCACAAGCTCTTCTAAGACATGCTTATCGCCTACATTTGTAGTAATTATGCTGCCATTAAACTTGCTTATCGCGTTTTTTAGCGCCAAATTACTCATAACCGTTGCCACAATAGTATTTTTTGGTAAAGCATTTTGCTTGAGCAAGTGACATGCAATAATTGACATTATACAGTCGCCATCTAAAATATTACCTTTTTCATCAATCAAAATACCGCGATCTCCATCCCCATCAACCGCAATTCCAATATCTGCTTTATTTTTTAAAACTAATTCCCGCAGAATATATGGATTAATCGCACCGCCAGTATTAATATTATGACCCGATGGAGAATCATGGATAGCAATAACTTCAGCACCTAACTGTGTAAAAATTCTCCGAGCAAACGGTGCAGCTGCTCCCCAAGCACAGTCTAAACAAATTTTGTAACCTTTCAAGCTCAAAGATTTAACCGTTGAAAGTAAAAATTCAACAAATTTATCACGGCTGTTTTTTATTTCAGATATTTTAGCTTTTGGATGTTTTTTTAAACTTGATTTTTTAGTAAAAACAAATGTTTCTATTTCTTCTTCTTTTTGGGATGATAATTTATGCGCCTTACCATCAAAAATTTTTATACCGTTATCAGAAGGTTTGTTATGAGAAGCCGAAATCATAATTCCCATATCACAATCTAAATCTTTAACAAAATAAGCTAACCCTGGAGTAGTAATTGTCCCGACTAAAAATACTTCTACTCCATTATCACTTAAAGTTTTTGCTAGAATTCCTTCTAAATGGTCTGCACTAAGGCGTGTATCTTTTCCGATAACTACGGTAGGATTTGTAGATTTTTTGCGTTGCGCCCAAACTACTTGCACGATTCCTAAAGAAATTTTCTCTAGCATTTCATCCGTTAAAGGATAAATGCCTGGAATACCTCGAATGCCATCAGTTCCGAAAAGTTTTTCTTTCTTTAGTGAATCGTGTTTCATAATTTATTATTTTAGGCAATCTTCTCTCCAGCAGCAAACCGTTTGCGGACAGTTTTTATCTGCAACTGTAGCAAAACATTCAATATTGCCTTCTTTTAATTGTATCTGCCTAACTAATTCTTTCTTCGAATATTTCCAAGTATCTCTGATCCCTAGAGATCTTGCTCTTTTCTGAATCTCTGACAATGTCATTTGTCCCTCCCATTGATTCAGTACATTATATTTTTGTCACACAATCGCGTCTTCTAACCCTTAAATCTACTAGAAGCCCGATCTCATCTCCTTTTTTCGCCTTCATGATAGGCTTATGATCCAACTGCATTGACCCAATCTTCTGATTAAAATCTGTTGTATGCCCTTTGATCCTTACAGTATCATTAAGCGATAATTCAGATTTTAATTTAATAACAGCAACTCTAACTTTAGCAAAATAGTGATTAACATATCCAACTAAAACTTCACCTTTAGCTAAAACTTTTGGTGATTTTTTAGCCACCACTTTTTTTGCTTCTTTTTTTACTGTTTTTTTAGAAGATTTTTTTAGAGTTTTTTTTACAGCAACCTTTTTAATACTTTTAGATTTAATTGGCTTTTTTTTAATACTACTTTTCTTAGCTGTCGCCATTTAAACCACCTCTTCTTAAACTTTTAGTAATGAATCCATCTGCCCGTATGGGTTCATTTCCTTAGTTGGGTTGGAAGGATCTTCAATCCAATCGTTATCTACTACAAAACGATATCTATATTTCCCAGGAGCTAAACTAATATTCTTAGTCCAGACTCCGTCTTCATTTTCCATCTTGCTCTCTTCGTCAATTCTCCAGTTATTAAACTCGCCAGCGATAAAAACTTTTCTGGCATCTGGAGCTTTGATACTCAAAGTAATTTCTCTTAACTTCATTTTTGGAAGTTCTTCTTTCAAAATCTCTTCCATTTTTTCTTTAAGTTCTGCCATTGCGGTATCAACGTCTTCAGTTTGTTTTCTGCTGATATGAGTTACACCGTCGTCACGAGTAATAATTTCTTTAGATAAACTATAATAATCTTTTGCTCCTCGACAATATTTGTCGTAATTCAATATGTGCGTACCTTCATTCTGAGCTTCTTTTAACTTAACATTTACATGCACGATGGTATCAAACATCTTATCATTGAATGTTTTCTTAATTTTATCCAACATTGTAAATGAATGTCTTAATCTGGAATCAAAATTTACGACTAAAACAGAATTTTTTACATGATGGTTAAGTCTATCTTTAATTAAATCCATAATATCATTTAACTGGCCTAAACCTTCAATTGCAAATCTACTCGCTTCAACAGGAATAATAACTTCGCTAGTTGCTCGAATAGCATTGATAGTTAAAAGACCTAAATTCGGAGGACAATCAATAATAACATAATCATAATCAGCTTTAAAATTTGTTAAAACATCATAAAGACGTGATTCTCTTCCGATTTCACCGCTTAACTCCTGCTCTAAAGCACTTAAAACTATATTAGATGGTGCAACATCGAAATTTTTGCTGATTTTAATTATGATATCGTCTAGGTTAAATCTTTTTTGTGTTAATTTTGAAAGGACGTTATAAATACTGTATTCTACGCGGATATTAAGACCTGCTGTTGCATGCGCCTGGGGATCTAAATCAATCAGAAGAACTTTTTTTCCATTTGAAGCAAGACACGCGGATAAGTTGACTGCTGTTGTGGTTTTCCCGCAACCGCCTTTCTGGTTTGTGATCGCAATTATGCGCATACACTTTCCTCCTTGTAGTTTTTAGCTTTTAAAAAAACGTGGTTAGTATTATTTTATTTCAAAAGTTTGAGATTGTCTATATAAAGTGTTCCTTGATTATCTTTGCTGTTCCACTCTTCGACGACAAAACTGATATTAGAAACGTTATCCCAATTAGAAATTTTTTTAAACTCATTCAACTTTACATCAAAATCTTTCCATTGAGCAGGAATATCTTTAATGTAAACTTCAGATTTTTCTTTGAATTTGCTTTCCACTTCTACTCTCATAGAGATCGGATTCTTGGCATTGTTTTTCTTAATTGAAAAAGATAGACTTTTGTATGTAGATAAATTTAACTTATCTAAATTTAAACTATAAATCTGTTTTTTTGCAGGATCAAAATTAAAACTAATTTTAATTGGGTCTGATGCTAAAACTAAATAGCTTTGAGAATCAATAGGTTTATGCTTGAAAATTGTACTTAGTGAAAATAAAGCAAAAATAATTATTAAAGCTGCTACCCCAACAAAAAAATAAATTCCGTGTTCTTCAGTCTTACTTCTGATTGGTTCAACTTGAGCTTCAACGGATTTGCTTTTTGCTGGTGTTGCACTTCCTAGATAAACTTTTGCGAGGTGGTCATAAATATCTTTTTTATCCATAACGATTTTATTTTATAACATAAATAAAGATTAGTGTCAAGAAGTAAGCAAAAAAACGGGATAAGAGTTAAATTTAACTCTAACCCCGTTTTTAAGATTTATATATAAATATTATGGATGTATAGTATGTTTTAAATATTATGGATGTATAGTATGTTTTAAATATTCTGGTATTGGTTTATTTAAAAGAGTATATAAATTAGACATATGCATACGATATAACCTGTCAAAATACCCAGGATAATCTTCCCCAAACCACCAGTACCAATCACTTCCTTCTGCAATATGCATCTGCTTCCACGCCAAATCTGAAATAGGTTCCCCTCTTTTTTTCATCTCTTCCATTTCGTGACGCGCGATAGCAAGATATTCCCACCCTTTATTTTTCAAAGGATTATTTATCCATTTAGAAAACTCACCATAAATCCAGGAACCTGCCCCTAGTCGATGAATCTTCTTATCCGCAGGAAATTTATTTAAATAATCATTAACCGTAGTTGTTTTAATTAATTTAGATTCTGTTAACCCTTTATACAAACTTCTCAAAAATGGATGACCATCATAAACAAAATATTCCCAAGCATTCTCCCCATCCATTGCTATTGTAACTAAAATATCTTGGTCTTTATAAGCCGCAGCAATATTCTCCATATGTTTTACAAAATCTGCTGCTGCATCTTGAGGAGCCCATTTAGCATACTCAAAACCAATTAAATCAGAAAGGTTTCTATCTCTAAAAATAATGTTTAAAATTCCATCTTCTGTTTCTACATAATGTGGATGAT